>JAYUXE010000192.1:0-2398 GCA_043753165.1 Archangiaceae bacterium
GCCCTGGAGCCCGCGGTGCGCAGCACGTGGTCGAGACAGCGCCGCAGCAGCTCGTGCGGCATCAGGTCTTCCGAAGGCTGCATGCGCGACAGGGCAATCACCTTCGCGCCTGGAGTGCCGCTTCGCGAAATCCGGTCTTGCCGCCCCAGGGGCTCGACCGCGACGGCGTTCGACGTCAGCGACGCCCACGGCAACGCGCCGCGAATGGGAGGCTCGGAAGGGAATCGGGCGATCGGCAGCTCGGACACGAACGTCCCCTTCCCCACCGTCGACGAAACGAAGCCAGCCGACTCGAGCTCCTCGTAGACGCGCACCACGGTGTTGCGATGCGCCGCCACCTGCGACGCCAGCTCGCGCGTCGGGGGCAACTGGTAGCCCGCAGGCCACGTGCCGCTCTTGATGCGGCCCGAAATCTGATCAAACAGCTGCTGGTACAGCGGCAGCTCGCTTTTCGCCGACAGCGACAAACCCAACGCCTTCCCCATGACGCGCCTTTGGTTGAAGAGGCAACTGTCATCCCATTCGGTCGAAATCCCCGGTAGAGCCAGCGGCAATAAAGGCACTGTACCAACCAGACCAATGCGCGCACGGCCCGTGTACCAGGGCTGACTGGGCGGCCTCAGCCCAACGGCTGGCCCCCAACCCGAGGCGGGGGCACTCGAGGGAGACGACCGCGTCGGAGATCTCGGTGCCGAGCAACCTTCGGGCATTCGGTGCCGAGCAACACCTGCGAGAAATCGAATGGCCTGCGGGTTCTCTCAGCGGCCCTTGGGCACTGAGGGAAGAGATGACTTCCTTCTCTGCGGCGAAGACAGCGTTTGGCGCGCGCGAGTCGGCGACACCCGGCGAAAACGCCTTCATCGCGACGCAACTTCCTCTTTTTGACGGGGTGGGGCTCAGAGCCCACGCCTTCGTCGAAGAGAACCGGCCTTCGCCTTCCACCAATGCCCGCAAAGGGGGACGTTGAGAGAACCCGCAGCGGTTTCGATTTCTCGCCGATGTTCCACGGCTACGATCCCCCGAAGGTTACTCGGCACCGAGATCGCCGACGCGGTCGCCTCTCGCGACTTTCCGCGCGGCGGTACCTTCGAAGCCGCCGGCGCAACGCAGAGCGGCGGAATCGGACTCGGCGACCGGCCGACCGTAAGAGAGGTCGAGGAGCGGCCTCGGACGGGGAGGCCTTATCTCGCCACTTCGGAGCGGCGATGCGCCGGGCGTTGCCGCTATTTCGTCAGCTGGTTGGTCAGAAAAGCGAACTCGAGCGACACGAGATTCGCGCGCTGGGCGTTGTTGGCCGCGCCGGCGTGCCCGCCTTCGGTGTTCTCGAAGTACTGCACGTCGTGCCCCTGTTCGAGCATGCGGGCGACCATCTTGCGCGCGTGGCCGGGGTGAACGCGGTCATCGCGCGTCGACGTGGTGAAGAGGATGCGCGGGTACTTCGTGCCCTTCTTCACGTTCTGGTAGGGCGAGTACTTCGCGATCGCGGCCCACTCGTCGGGCACGCCGGGGTCGCCGTACTCCCCCATCCACGAAGCTCCGGCGAGCAGCGTGTGGTAGCGCTTCATGTCGAGCAGGGGGACGCTGCAGACGATCGCGTTGAACAGGTCGGGCCGCTGGGTGAGCATCACGCCCATCAGCAGGCCGCCGTTGCTGCCGCCCTGAATGCCGAGCCGCTTGGGCGAGGTGAGCTTCCTCGCGATCAAATCTTCCGCCACCGCGATGAAGTCGTCATAGGCGCGCTGCCGGTTCTGCTTGATCGCCGTCTCGTGCCACTGCGGCCCGTACTCACCGCCGCCGCGGATGTTCGCAAGCACGAAGGCGCCCTTGTCGAACCACGCCGCACCGGTGCCGCCGCTGTAGAACGGCGTCGAGGAAATCTCGAACCCGCCGTAGCCCGTGAGCAGCACCGGCGTGTTCCCGTCGAGCGCGAGGTCCTTCTTCGCGACCACGAAGTACGGAACCTTCGTGCCGTCTTTGCTGGTGGCGAAGTACTGCTTCGTCTCGAGCCCCGTCGCATCGAAGAACGCCGGCATCGATTTCAGCACCGCGCGCTTGCTGGTCTTGAGGTCGACCAGCTCGACCGTCGGCGGCACGGTGAAGTCCGTGACGTGCACCCAGAGCTGGTCCGAGGCGTCGGAGTCGAACGCGTCGATGAACACACTTCCGGTGGTCGCCAGCGGCGTGCGCTTCCACTTCCCCTTCTCGGTCGTCAGCACCGTCAGCTTGTTCTTCACGTCTTCGAGCACGTTCAGCACGACGTGGTTCTTCGTCTTCGCCCACTGCAGCAGCGAGCTGTTCTTCGCCGGCGTGTACAAGAGCTCGAGGTCACGCTTGCCCGCGCGGAAGTCTTTCAGTTTGGTCGCCACCAGCGCACCCGCGGGGAACACGGTTTCGCCCA
>JAYUXE010000193.1:0-5757 GCA_043753165.1 Archangiaceae bacterium
AGCCGGCAAGGTCGACTACCCCACCATCGAAAAGAAGTACCAGCAGGCCGCCAGCGCCGACGACAAGCTCGCCGAGGCCACCTACAACCTGGGCGTTCTGGCCGAGCGTCAGGGCAAGACCAAGGAAGCGATCGCCTATTACAAAGAGGCGCTGAACAAGCGGCCGACGCTGAAGCAGGCGGCAGAAAACCTCGCGGTGATCGCGCAGAACCAGGGCGACGAAAACGGCGCCCAGCAGATTTACACGGACATCCTCGCCAAGTACCCCGAAGACGCGTCGAGCCGTGCGCGCCTCGCCGACCTTCACCGCAAGAAGGGCGAGTACGACGAAGCCGTGAAGATGGCGAAGGAAGCGCTGTTTCGCGAGCCCCGCACGCTGCAGGCCTACAAGGTGCTGATGCTCAGCTACTTCGAGCAGAAGCAGTTCTCGATGGCGAAGCTGGTCGCGCTGCGCGCCAGCAAGATCGAAGAGAATGACCCCGAGATTTTCTACACGCTGGGTCAGATCAGCGCGCTCGAGAAAGAGCCCGCCAAGGCCCGCGTCCTCTTCAAGCGCGCCGTCGAAGCCCGCCCCGACTTCCTGCCCGCCCACCTGCAGCTCGCGAAGATGGCGATGAACCAGGAAGACTACGTGTCGGCCGAAGAGAGCATTCGTCGCATCCTCCAGGCGAACAGCAAGAACCCCGAAGCGCTGCTCAACCTCGGCGTCGCCTACAAAGGCATGGGCCAGTACGACAAGGCGCTGTCGGCCTACGACGCCGCCCAGAAGCTCAAGCCCGACATGCCCGAGCTCTACTTGAACCGCGGCTTCATCATGGCGGCCAAGAACCAGCCCGAAAAGGCGCTGGAATTCTACAAGCAGTACATTCAGATGAAGGGCGGCGGTGTCGACGACAAGCACGCCGTCTACGAAGCGATCAAAGCCCAGGAACTGGTGCTTCAGAAGCGCGACGACGACAAGAAGGCGGCAGAAGAGGCGGCCAAGATGGAGGCCGAGATGAAGAAGGCCGAAGAACAGGCCGCCGCCGACGAGAAGCGCGCCAAGGAAGAAGAGCTGAAGAAGAGCCAGCAGGACGCCAAGGGCAACGCCGCCAGGGACGCTGCGAAGGGCAACGACATGGGCGAACAGAAGAAGCCCGAAGAGAAGAAGAAGCCGCCCGAAGCCGCCAAGCCGGCCCCTCCGCCTCCTGCTGCGAAGCCAGCCCCTGCTACACCGAAGGGCGACGAGCCGTCGGACCTCTAGCCGGAACCACCCGCAGCCCTGAGGAGTCCATCATTTCATGCGGATTCGCCTGATCGCTGCGGTGCTGCTGGTGTCGTCCGTCTCGTTCGCCCAGACGGGGGCCGCCCAGAAGCAGAAGACCGAGCCGAAGACGGTGCTCATCTTCGAAGACGGCGACGCCTTCACCGGTGAGCCCGATGGTCCGATGGTCACCGAGGTCGAGGCGGCGAAGAAGCCGGCCTTCTCTTCGCTGATTCGCGTGCGCGACTCCTTCAAAGAGAAGGTGATGCAATCGATCAACGAGCTGTAGTGCCTTGTCTCACACCGCTGGCACAAATTTTATGCCGCCGCACGACGCCCAGTTGGCGCGGCGCGCCACGGTGTTAGTGTTTCGCCCGTAAAGGGGCTTCGGAGGCAGTCGCCATGAAGAAGCTGGTCATTCTCGCCGCTCTCACCACCTACGCATCGGTCGCTTTCGCCCAGGACAAGAAGGGTGGGGACGGCAACGTCGTCTACAAAAAGCAAACCGAATACTCCTTCGAAGACGACACCATCGAAGGCGATCTCACCAAGCCCGACGGCGAATACGTAGAGGCCCGAAAGAGAGTGAAGCACTCGAACCTGATCAAGATTCGCGAAGAGTTCAAAGACAAGGTGATGCAGTCCGTCGGCGAGCTCTGATTCAAATCGCGGAACCCGTTTCGATCGGTGGTGTCGAAGCAAGCAGCAGCGCGCACCCCGATCGGTTGAAGGAGGCATCTCGTGGCCGTTCCCCTCACGCTTAGAGTCTTCAAAGGTGACCAGATGGTCACCACGAAGGACTACGACCGAGACATCATCAAGATCGGCCGGCTTTCGTCTGCCCATCTCTGCCTGGATGACGAGAAGGTCTCTCGCATTCACTCGGTCATCGAAGTCGGCCCCGACGGCACCCTGTCGATCATCGACATGGGCAGCGTCGAAGGCACCTTCGTCAACGGCAAGCGCGTCAACAAAGGCACGCTCGCTTTCGGTGACGAGATCAAGGTCGGCGGCACGACGATCAAGGTCGAGAAGGCCGCGACCGCAGCGTCCGTCGCCCCCGCGATTGCCCCTGTCGAAGTCGTCGACGCCGCCCCGGTGATCGAGAGCTCGGCTCCGACCGCCGTGATGTCGGCGCCCGCGCCGCAGGTCGTCGCCCAGCCCGTTCCGCAGCCGGCCGCACCGCCGCCTCCGCCGCGCGAAGAAGTGAACCTCGTGCTCAACGAGTCCACGGGCCAGCAGACCCGGGCCCGCCCGCGCGGCCGCAAGGGCGCAGGTCCGCTGGGCCTCGAGCTTCGCCTCATGTGGGGCGATCAAATGGTCGGCAGCCACTTCTTCCACCCGGGCACCGACAAGAAGTTCACCGTCGGCACCGCCGCGAACGTCAACTTCTCGATGGGCGACTCGAAGCTCGCGGGTCCGTCGTTCGAAGTCATTCGCTTCGGCAAAGACGGAGCCACCCTTCGCTTCACCGGCAAGATGAAGGGCGAGCTGCACCGCAAGCAGGGCGACCAGGTGATGTCGCTGTCCGAAGCGAAGGACAAGCGGGTCGCCAACTCTGACGGCGATGCGTTTTCGATCGTCCTCTCGTCCGACGACTTCGCCTGGGTGGATCTCGGCGGCGTCGTGCTCGAGGTCTTCTTCCAGCCGGTGCCGAAGGCGGTATTCGTCCCGTACGCGGATTCCATCGACTTCACCGCGCTCAACATCTTCCTGGTGATGTTCTTCCTCGGTGCGCTCTTCGTCATCACCGCGCTCAATCGAGAGCTCGAAGGCGATGAGTTCGGCGACGATCTCAACGGCAACCAGGCCCGCATCGCCAAGCTGCTGATCAAGCCGCCCGATGCGCAGAAGAACCCGCTGCTGCAGCGGCTCGAGAAGAAGAAGGACTCGGCCGAAGTTGCGCAGAAGCACAAGAACGAAGACGGCCAGATGGGAAAGAAGGACGCCGTGAAGCGTTCGGCCCACGCGGCCCCGAAGGGCGACCCGAACAACAAGGATCAGGCGCGACTGCTGGTTCAGAAGGTCTTCGGCGGCTCGGGCGGCGGCATCTCGACGATCTTCGGACACCAGGGGCTCGGCGGTGAATTGAAGAGCGCGATGGGCAACATGTTCGGCGCGGCGCCCGGCGATGCGCAGGGCTTCGGCGGCCTCGGCCTTCGTGGCTCGGGCTCGGGAGGTGGCGGCGTCGGTGACACCATCGGCATCGGCGGCATCGGCACGAAGGGTCGCGGCGGCGGCACCGGCGGTTACGGTTCCGGCGTCGGCCAGCTCGGCGGCAAGAAAGACGTCGACATCGGCATCACCTCTTCTGATCCAACCGTCATGGGCTCGCTGGACAAAGAGCTCATCCGCAAGGTCATTCACGCCAACCGCGGCCAGATTCGGTACTGCTACGAGAGCCAGCTGAACCGGTTCCCCAAGCTCGAAGGCAAAGTCTCGGTGAAGTTCGTCATCTCGGCTTCCGGTTCGGTCGCGACCTCTCAGGTCGCCGGTTCGACGGCGGGCAACGCCGAGCTCGAGACGTGCGTTGCTGGCCGCGTCAAGACCTGGATGTTCCCGAAGCCGAAGGGCGGCGGCGTCGTTGTCGTCACGTACCCGTTCATCTTCAAACAGTCTGGTCAGTAACTGGATTAGGGTTCGGCGCCTCATGCGTACCCGACTGCTGCTGCTGATCGTCGCGATCGTTCCTTCGTTTGCTCTTGGCCAGACGAAGGAGCTCAAAGACAAGCCCCAGGCCACGTTCAACGAAATCGAACGCGGCTTCTACATCGGCATCAACGCCGGCTACTGGGCGCTCATCAATCCACCTGCGAACGTCTCGTTCACCACGAACGCCGGCGTCACGAACGACAAGGCCTCGAAGCAATATTTTTCGGGCGGGCAGACGGCCCAGGTCGAGATTGGGTTCGACTTTCACGAGCGGGTCTCGGCGGCCATCTTCATTCAGGCCACGAGCAATCGCATGGGCTCGGACTACACGGGGAAGTCGCAGGATCCGATCACCGGAGTGTCCAAAGCGTCGGGCGATTTCAGCACCGTGATCCCCGGCGCGCTGGTTCGCATCGGCCTCTACGGTTTTCAAGACAGCCAGGAAGTGAAACGCACCTGGATCTACGCGCGGCTCGGCGCGGGCTACGTGCTGTACCAGCCGAAGACGCTGCTGCCGATCTCCGACGTGCTCATCTTCGCTGGCCCCGGTGTCGAGTACTTCACGCGGCTGCGCCACTTCTCGATCGGTGTCGAAGCGGATTTCGCGATGATGGCCCTGACCCAGTCGTTCGGGTTTCAGGCGACGGCGATGATCCGGTACGCCTTCTAAGGCGACACCTTTCCCCGCGGTTTCTGGGGTAAGGGGGTCGCAATGAACGCACAGAAAAATGCAGGGGCAGGCGCCGGCGGAGCCGGTCGTGGCATGGGCTTTTCGATGGACGCCGATCGCGGCGGCGGCGGCGGTGGTGGCGGTCGCGGACGTGGCCCCGGTGGTCCGGGTGGCCGCGAAGGCGGCCGCGACGGTGGCCGCGACGGTGGCCGCGGTGGAAAGGGTGGCGGCAAAGGGGGCCGCCGCGATGATCGCGAAGGCGGCGGCAGCAGCGCCGGCTATCGCGTCGGCGGCGAGCTCGGCAACCTCGAGAAGGCGCTGACCAACAAAGACTTCGGCGCCCAGAAGCAGTCGCTGGAAGACATTCTCAAGGCGCTGCGTCCGATGAAGCTCACGTCGATCGAGAAGCTCGACATGGGCACGCGCGGCAAGATGATCACCACGCTGCTCCGCGTCAGCCGCCAGCAGAAGCCGGCCGAAGACGCGCCCGCGCCGGCCGCTGAAACTGCTCCTGCTGCGGAAGCTCCGGCCGCTGAAGCCGCTGCCGACGCTGCCGACGCCTCCGCCGCTGAAGCCGCGGCCGACGCCCCCGCCGTTGAAGCCGCGGCCGACGCCCCCGCCCCCGCCGCCGAGGCCGCTGCCGCTGTCGATTCCACCTCCGCCTCCGAAGCTGCTCCCGCCGAAGCGCCTGCCGCCGAAGCAGCGCCCGCCGCCGAAGCCGCAAAGCCTGCCGAGTCGAAGCTGAAGTCGTGGCAGGACGTGCAGTACCTCGTCGGCAGCATCTGGCGTTCGGTCTCTGAAAACGACCGCGCCGAAGCCTCGTTCGCCGCCAGCGGCCGCGAGTTCATCGAACGCGCCGAGGAGGCGCGCGCTCCGGTCGAAGCCCAGGAAGCCCGCGAGAGCAAGGGCCCGGGAAAACGCGGCGAGAAGCCTGAAGCCTCACCGCTCGAGAAGACGAAGCGCACCCGCGACTCGGCCCGCGTGAAAGAACGCAATGGCCAGTTCGCCGACGCCGCGAAGCTTTACGAAGAAGCGGGCGACCTCAAGTCCGCGCTCGCCAACGCCGTGTTCGCGAAGATCGAAGACGTCGTCGAACGCCTGATGGGCATGATGAAGCAGCCCGAATGGCAGGGCGTGCTCGAGAAGGCCGGCGAGTGGGAACGCTTGATGGGCATCTACGTCAAGCGCTCGG
>JAYUXE010000194.1:0-2392 GCA_043753165.1 Archangiaceae bacterium
GTGATGAGTGTCGTCATCGCCGCAGGCGTTCTTCCAGCCCCGTGAAGCGTCGGGCGGCTCCGGTTGCTTTCACGGCCATCGCGAGCGCCTTCCGGCTGCCGACGAGGGTCACCAGTTTCCTTCCACGGGTGATGCCCGTGTACAGCAGGTTGCGCTGCAACATCACGTAGTGCTGGGTGTGAAGCGGCATCACCACGCACGGGTACTCGCTGCCCTGCGACTTGTGAATCGAGCAGGCATACGACAGCACCAACTCGTCGAGCTCCGACGCGTCGTACGTCACCTCGCGCCCATCGAAGCGGGCGACCAGCTGCTGCTCGATGGGGTCGACGCGGAGGACCCGCCCGATGTCGCCGTTGAAGACGTCGAGGTCGTAGTTGTTGCGAATCTGCATCACTTTGTCGCCCTCACGAAAGACGCGACTGCCGCGCGTCAGCGCGCTGCCTTTCGGGTTGAGCAGGGCCTGCAGCTCGAGGTTCAAGTTGCCCGCGCCAAGCAAGCCGCGATGCATGGGCGTCAGCACCTGTAGGTGGTCGACCGCATCGAAGCCCCACCCCTGCGGAATGCGGCGGGCGACGAGCTCCTTTAGCGTCGACAGCACCGCTTCGGGCTCGGTGCGCTCGACGAAGTAGAAGTCAGGCCTGGGTACCTGGCCTCGCTTCTTGGGCCACTGGGGAAGCTCGCCCCGGTTGACGCGGTGGGCGTTGGTCACGATGAGGCTGTCTTGCGCCTGGCGGAAGATGTGTCGCAGGCGCACCACCGGCACGGCGCCGGAGTCGATGAGGTCCGCCAGCACCCGGCCGGGCCCCACCGAAGGCAGCTGGTCGACGTCGCCCACCAGCACCAGCTGCGCGTTGAGGGGAATCGCCTTGACGATGTCGTACGCGAGCACCACATCGAGCATCGAGGCTTCGTCGATGATGACCACATCCGCTTCGAGCGGCGCGTCACGGTTGCGCTGAAAGGCATTTGTCTTCGGCGAGAACTCCAGCAGACGGTGCACCGTCTTCGCCTCGCGGCCCGTCGTCTCGTTCATTCGTCGCGCCGCGCGACCCGTCGGCGCCGCCAGCAGAATCCGGCGCCTCTTCTTCTCGAGAATCTGAATGATGCCGTTGACGAGCGTCGTCTTCCCCGTGCCGGGCCCGCCCGTGATGACGAGCACCTTCGACGCGATGGCCGAACGAATGGCGTCTTGCTGCTCAGGGGCGAGGGTCAGCTGTTGTTTGCCTTCAAACCAGCGCAGCGCTGCCGCCACATCAATCGTCAGAGGCAAAGGCTTGCCGCGCGCGAGCGCCAGCAGCCCGGCCGCCAAGCCGGCTTCGGCCGAATGAAGCCCGCGCGAATAAACGCGCCCCGACGCGCCCGGTGCGCCTGCCTCGAACACCACGTGCTGTGCCTGGGTCAGCGCAGAGATTGCCTCGTCGATGATGGGCGCGTCGATGGTGAGGACCTCGACCGACTGGCTCACGAGCGCCTCGCGCGGCAACCAGACGTGACCGTCGTTGGACGCCTCGGCCAGGACATGCAGCACGCCTGCTTGAGCGCGCTGCGGCGAGGTGGGCGAGATGCCGAGCTTCGCGGCGATGGCGTCGGCGGTCTTGAAGCCGATTCCGAAGATGTCCAACGCGAGGCGGTAGGGGTTTTCCTTCACCACGGCGATGGCCTGGTGCCGGTACTGCTTGTAGATGCGCACCGCGTAGGTGGTGGTCACCCCATGTGACTGAAGGAACACCATCACCTGCCGGATTTCGCGCTGCTCGGCCCAGGCGCGGGTGATGCGCTGGCTGCGCACGCGGCCGATGCCTTCGACCTCGACCAGCCGCGAGGGCGAGGCCTCGATGACGTCGAGGGTCGCGAGGCCGAAGTGTGCGACCAGCCGCGAGGCCATCACCTTGCCGATGCCCTTCACCAGCCCCGAGCCGAGGTACTTCTCGATGCCCGTCAGCGTCGCGGGCTTCACGGTCAGAAGCGACGAGACCTTGAACTGCTCGCCATACTTCTTGTCCGTCACCCAAAAGCCCGTCAGTCGAAGGCTCTCGCCCGGCTGGGCGCCCAGCAACGCGCCCACCGCGGTGACTGGCTCACGCTTGCCCGGCACGATGAGCTGCACCACCGAGAAGCCGTTTTCTTCGCTCGCGAACGTGATGCGCTCGAGGACGCCTTCGAGGCTCGTCGTTGTCGCCGACACGTCGTGCATCTTCGTTCGCGGCGAGCAGATTGTCGTGGGTCGCGGTACAGCGGGCCGCCGCAATCGACTGCTGTGCGAGTTGTGCGAGGTGACTCGGCGGCGAGGCAACTGCGGCTGCTGCCGGCAGCGGCGAGTCGGCTGGGCTGCACCGTGCGCACGGTGTACCGCGACCTCGGGGTCCTCGAGCGCATGGGAGTGCCGCTG
>JAYUXE010000195.1:0-2391 GCA_043753165.1 Archangiaceae bacterium
TGGGTGGGGCCGAAGCCGGCGTCGTTTCGTACGCGCTCGCGATGATCGAAGTCAGCGCCGCGTGTGCGTCGACCTCGGTCGGCATGGCCGTCACCAACATGTGCGGCGAGCTCATCAACGCATTCGGTACCGACGCCCAGAAGAAGAAGCACGTCGTCGCGCTCACCTCGGGCAAGGCCATCGCGGGCGCCTTCGCTCTTTCCGAACCGCACGCTGGTTCCGACCCGGGGGCCCTTCGCACCAAAGCCGTGAAGACCAGCAACGGCTGGGTGCTCAACGGCGCGAAGCAGTGGATCACCTCGGGCGCGTACGCGGGCGTGATGGTCGTCTGGGCGCGCACCAGCGGCGAAGGCACCACGGGCCTGTCGTGCTTCATCGTCGAAGGAAAAACGCCGGGCCTGATCATCGGCCGCGCGGAAGACAAGATGGGGCTGCGGGGCTCGAACACGGTGCCGCTGACCTTCGAGAACTGCGAGCTGCCCGCCGACGCATTGCTCGGCCGCGAAGGCGACGGGTTCAAGCTCGCGATGATCGCCCTCGACGGTGGACGCATCGGCATCTCGGCCCAGGCCTGCGGAGTTGCGCGCGCGGCGATTGCGGCCTCGGTGCGTTACGCGAAAGATCGCAAGGCGTTCAACCAGCCCATCGCCGAGTTCCAGGCGCTGCGGTTCATGCTGGCCGACATGCAGACCCAGTTCGACGCGGCCGAACTGCTGTGCCTGCGCGCCGCGACGATGAAGGAAGCCGGCCGCCCGTTCACGCGCGAAGCGTCGATGGCCAAGCTGTTCGCCAGCGAGATGAGCAACCGGGTCTGCGACAGGGCGGTGCAGATCCACGGCGGCTACGGCTACATCGATGAGTTCCCCGTCGAGCGCTACCTGCGCGACGCCCGGGTCCAGACGATCTACGAAGGCACCAGCGAAGTTCAGCGGCTCGTCATCGCGCGCGAAGTCATCAAGGCGGCCGGCGCCTGAACGGGAACCACGACATGAAAAAGCTCACCTTGCTGCTCCTCGCGGCTGGCCTCTTTGCCTGCGGTCAGAAGCCCAGGCCGGTCATCGACTCCGGGCCAGAAGAAGAAGATGCGGGCACCGATGCCGGGGTCGACGCGGGGCGTGAGAAGGGCGTCGAGCCCCCGACGGGCTACAGCACTGCGCTCATTCTTCCCGACGGAAACGAGCCAACCGTGCGCGTCGGCGTCAGCGCGTCGTTGGCGCTCGACCAGTTCAACCACCCGATGATCGCGTCCGTGTACACCGACCCCAACAACGACAAGCAGCACATCGACGACTCGCTGGTCTTCACCCGGTGGAATGGGCTTTCGAAGACCGCCGATGGCGGCACGATGGGCTACCAGCCGGCCGTCACCATCGCTTCGATCGGCGAAATCGACCTCTCCGAGCCGAACCGCCAGGTGTCGCTCTCGCGCGATTCGACCACCGGCACGATTGGCATCGCGTACGTGACTGAGCTGAAGACGGTGAAGATCGCGCTCTCGAACGACGAAGGCGCGACGTGGTCGCCCGAGACCGTGAGCCTTCCCAATGCCTCGGGCCACGCGCTGAGCAACCCGGTGCTCGTGCTGAACGGTGGCGTCACCCACCTCGCGTACTTCGAAGCCGAAGCGCCGTGCGGCTTCCCCGACTGCGGCCAGGTGATCTACCGCCGCCGCATTGGGAAGGCCGCGTTCACCGATTCGACGAGCCCGGCCCCTGCGGCGACCGACGTCGCGCTTGCGAAGCCCATCTCGATGGCGGTCGACTCGGCCGGCAACGCGGGCATCGCCTACTTCGTCGGCCCGGCGCAGGCGGCGGCCGGCGCGGTGTCGCTGCTCTTCTGGCGTCCCTCGGGGACCACCACGCGCAAGGTCGCCGACAGTGGAGGCGCCGCGATCGCGAAGCCCCCGTCGGTCAGCCTCACCTTCAGCGCCGCAAATCCGCGCGTCGCCTACCACCTGCCGTCGGCGGCTTCGGTGAATGCGCAGCTCTGGTACGCCGCAGCGGCAGACGCGGCCGGCACCACGTTCACCCCGGTCGAGATTCCCCGAAACGGAGCCGCCGGCGTGTTCGAAGGCACCGCACGGTTCCAGTCGATCGCCCTTTCGTCGTCGGGAAGAATCGCCATTGCGGCGAACCTCGACGGCCTGCCGGTGGACCAGGGCTGCAAGGGCGGCCCGAAGCTGTCCGTCTCGACCGATGGGTTGGTGTTCGATACCTGCCGTCCGGTGAAGACGGGCGTTCCATTGTTCGGGCAGGCGGGCCTCTGGATCAACGCCGCCTTCCACAAAGCCGACAAGGTGACGGTGGTCTTCGCGCTCGAGTCGAACGCGAACCCCCTCATCCGCGGCGGCGTGATCGTCTTCCGCGAACCGTAGTCAGTCGCGCCGGCCCA
>JAYUXE010000196.1:0-5741 GCA_043753165.1 Archangiaceae bacterium
TCGTCCGAGCTGACCGCGTCGATCCTGGCCCCGGGCCTTTCGCCCACGTTCAGCTTCCGGCCCCCGGAAGTCGGCACGCTGGTTCCGACCGCGAAAGGCTAAAAGGCGGACCCATGAAACTCGAAGTCTCTGCCGAGATCCCCTTTGCCCGCGCGCTGGTGTTCGAGATCTACCGGGACAAGCTGCCCGACCTGGTGAAGTACCTGCCGAACATCCGCGGCATCACCCAGGTGTCGCGCACGGAAGAAGGCAGCGCGATCAAGCTGCTCAACCACTGGAAGGGCGGCGGCGACATTCCCGGTGTCGTGCGCAAGTTCCTCTCGGAAGATCTGCTCGAGTGGGACGATCACGCGACGTGGTACGGCGACAAGTTCACCTGCGACTGGCGCACCGTCGTCCCGTCGTTCAAAGACGCGGTCGATAGCGCGGGCCACAACCGCTACGACGAGGTCGGCCCCAACGCGACCCGGCTCACCATCGCAGGCGACCTCAAGGTCGACGCCGGCAAGATCCGCGGCGTGCCCCGCTTCCTCGGCGGCACCATCGGCCCGGTGATCGAAGCGTTTCTCGTCTCGACCATCAAACCGAACCTGATCTCGGTCGCGAAGGGCGTGGGCGAATACATCCGCGCGAATCCGCGGTAGCCGAGATCCGCCCTCCACCGTTGAGCGCGGCTTGTCGCTAGCCCCGCAGAATCTTCAGCGCCTCTCGGAACTGCAGCTCGAACGCGGCCTCTTCGCCGAGACGATCGGTCGCCGCCTGCGCCGCCGACTCGGCCTGCCCTTCCTTGTAGCCGAGGTTGACGAGCGCAGAGATGAGGTCGCCCGCGGGCGTCGTCGCCGGCCGTGATCCCGACGGCTGCGGTTTGCCTTCGAGGCTCATCAGCTTCGCCTTCTCTTTGAGCTCGAGCACGAGACGTTCGGCCGTCTTCCGCCCAACACCGCGAATCTTCGTCAGCCGCACGACCTCGCCTCTGCGCAGCACCTCGATCAGATCGTCGACCTCGAGGCCGCTCATCACGTTCAACGCCATCTTCGGGCCGACCTGCGAGACTGACGTGAGGGCGAGGAACAGCTCTTCTTCCTGCTCGGTCGCGAAGCCGAACAGATCCAGCGCGTCTTCCCGGACGACGGTGCGAATCCACAGCGACACTTCACTGCCGAGCTCGGGCAGCTTTGCCAGGGCCAGCTGCGACATGAACACCCGGTAGCCGACGCCGTGCACGTCGATCACCGCGTCCGACCCGTTCTTCTTCGTGACCAGCCCCTTCAACGACGCAATCACCGCGCCGCCTCACGCTGGTACGACGGCTTGAGGCGCGATGCGAACGCCGTCATCGCGGCCTTGCGGTGCGGCGTCTTCTTCGACGCCACCGGCTTCAACCCGATGCGCGCGTGGCTCAAGTGGCAGAGCGCAACCGCCAGCGCGTCATAGGCATCGGCCCGTTCGAGCTCGGCCTCGATCTTCAGCGCCGCGCACACCATGCGGCTCACCGCGTCCTTGCCGTCATTGCCGCCTGCGCCCACCGAACGCTTCACCCGCGCCGGCGCGTACTCGTGCACCTCGAGCCCCGCCTGGGCCGCGAGCAACAACGCCACCCCACGCGCGTGCCCCAGGATCAACGCACTGCGCGCATTCTTGTGGGTGAACACGCCTTCCACCGCGACCGAGTCGGGCTTGAACGCTTCGACCGCCAGCGTGAGCTCGACGAAGATCACCTTCAGGCGTTCAGCCAGAGGGCCGGGGCCTGCGCGCACGACGCCGTGGCCAACGTGAATCAGTCGCCCCTGGCGCTCTTCGACGATGCCGTAGCCGAGGTAGTGACTGCCGGGGTCAATTCCAAGAACGCGCAAGCAACTCCCCTCGAAGGACCAGTGAACAGGTGTTTACCCCTGCCCGTCCTGCGCGTCACGAAATCAGCGCTTCAGCAGCGCCTTTGCTTCATCGGCAAACGTCCCGTTGGGCTCGAGGTCGAGGTACTTCTGGATCTCGGCTGTGGCCTCGGGACGCTTCTTCGCCTGAATCAGAATCGTCGCGCGCAGCAGGTACGCCCGCGCCACCTTCGGGTCGATGGACAGCACCGTGTTGGCCGCTTCTTCCGCGCCGGCGATGTCGTTGCTGTCGAAGCGGGCCAGGCCCAGCAGGACCCACGCATTCGTGTTCGTCGTGTCCTGCGCGACGAGCTGCTCGAGCGCCGCCTTTGCTTCCTTCAGCTTCCCTTCGTCGTACAGCCGCGTCGCCGAGACCAGCGCGAGCGCCGAGTCTTCGTTCGACAAGCTGGGCTCGACGGGCTCTTCGACCGCGGCCACGACTTCCGGCAGGTAGATCGGAGGCGCTTCATTCGGCGGCACGGCAATCGGAGCCGTCACCCTCGCGACGTGTTCCGCGGGCTCGTGCCGCGTCGCCAGCTGCCACGCCGTGATGGCCGTCGCGCCGATGAGCAGCACCGCGACCACCGACCAGCCCAGCGCCCCGATGCGCGTCGGCTCGGTCGAAGCCTGTGCTTCCGCTTCGTCGAGCTCGGCTTCGTCTTCCGACTTGAAGCCCAGCACGGCCTGCGACACCGACCGGTCGTTGGCGACCGGGGCCGGCGTCTCTTCGATGTTGAAGAAGTCGTGTTCCAGCGACGAGGCGGGCGCCGGCAACGGCACGGGCACCGCGACCTCGACCAGCGGAATCGGTGCCGCCAGCGCCGTTTCCATCGGCCTTTCAGCCGGCGTCTCGCCCACGGTGAACTCGAGCAAGTCCGTCGCGAACGCCGGAGCGCCCTCGTGCTCCACCACCTGCTGAATGTTGAACGCCGTCAGCTGCGCCTGAACTTCCTGCGCGAGATCCTGCAGCGGGTATTCCTCGACGGTGCGTGTGGTCGACCAGCCGGCCGACGGATCTTCCATCTGCAGCCCCGACCCGCGCGTCTCGTCTTCCCACCGTTCGTCGTGTGCCTGCGTCTCGGCCAGCACCTGAATCGGGGCCGCGTCCGAGGCGAACAGCGACTCCATGCGCTCGACCGCTTCGGTCGGCCTCGGCTCGAAGAGGTGCGGGTCCTGCTTCGCCACCCCACCCGTCTCGGTCTTCAGCGTGATCACCACGCCCATCAGGTACAGCCGGGTCGCGATCTCGATCGACACCGACTCATCCAACGGGCTGTCCATCAACACCTGGCGCACGTCGCGCAGACCATCGAACAACCGCACCACGCCGTTCACCGCGTCGGGCATCGAGGGCAGTGCCTTCGCCAACGCCGCGAAATCGAGGCCGAGCTTCGCGTCCAGCGGCAGGCTGCGCACGGTCAGCTCGTCCCACCGCTGCAGCCGCGGGAAGACGACCGTGATCAGCTCTTTCTGGGTGCAGTGGAAGGCCGCATCGAAGGCCAGGGTGCGGGCGATCACCTTGTACGGGCCGCGCGACAGCGCCAGCGTTCGCACCAGCCCGTTGATGCCGTGCAGGCCATCGAAGCTCGCGTCGAGCACTTTGCCGCGGCGATAGGCGATGTGGCCGCGCCCGCCTTCGAGCTCGAACACGCCTGACCGAGACGTCGCCAGCACCGCCCGCAACACGTGGGCGATGGGAGCCGTCTCTGTGTCCAGCGTGCGGCTGTTGTCCTTCGCCAGCGGTTGCAGCTGCAGGCGGGCCAGGGTCGCGATGTCGCGCGCGTAGGCAGGCTTCAGCAGAATCTCGTCGGCGCCAACGACGCGCGACAGCTGGTGAAATTGGGGCTCGTCGCCTTTCGCCAGCAGCAGCACCGGAATCGAACCCGTGTGGCGGTCGCCGCGCAGCTGGGCCACGAAGGAAAAGCCGTCTTCTTCGCGCAGCTCGCTGGCCACGACCATCATCTCGGGCAGGCCGTTTCCGCCGTTGAGCAGGCGCATCGCTTCGGCCGAGCTCGACACTGCCAGCGTCTGGAACCCTTCTCGGCCCAACGCGACCGCGAGCACCGAACGCGCGCTCTCGTCGGCATCGACGATCAGGATCTGTTGCGGCGGTTGGGGCGTACCGGAAGCCTTCAGAGACGAGGTCTGGGCAGTGGCGGGAATCACGACCAGACCCTACATCAGGCCCCTTCTTCAGCGCGAATCGGCCAGGACCCGCGCCTCGAGCCCCGCAAACCTCGCGTACTTGCGTTCGAGCGAAGGCAGCGCCGACAAGCCGTGCTCTTCGATCAGGGTCTTCGCCAGCAGCTCGAGATCGGAGGGGTCGACCTCATGAAACTGAATCACCCAGCCACGCTCACTGCGCGGAGCCGCGTGCGCCTTCGCCTTGAACATCTTCGCCCGGCCCGGCAGCGCGACGTACAGGGTGACGTCGCTGCTGAACTTGCCGATGCAGGTGAGCGGCAGCATCGCTCCGCGGGGTGAGATCTCGAGCCCGCGTCCCAGGGTCGAACAACCGTCGGACTCGACGAACCAATCGACGTCGAGGCCGAGGCGCGGGTAGCGGCGCCGTTGCAGGTAGGCGGCTTCACGGCGGCGCATACGACGATCATCGGGAAGTGCGCTCATGCCACAAGGCTGTAGCGAAAATTGGAGCTCGTCAAAAAACACGCTTACGGTGCGCGCGTGATGATCCTTCCCGCACTCGTTGCCGCGATGTCGTTCGCCCAGATCTCTGACGCTCCCGCCGCGAAGGTCGAAAAGTCGGCCGAGCCCCATGTCTCGTCGATGACCGACCGCCGGGTGGGCGGCGTGCTCGCCCCCGCCGCGATGCCCCCCGGAGCGATGAGCATCTACGCGCTCCTCGGCGCCCCCGAGCTCGGCGCCGGCTTTCGCCAGGGCCTCTCGTTCATGGAGATCGAGGTCCGGCTGCTGTTCAACTACCTGCTCGCGTCCGGCGTGCTCGAGGTCGGCGGCAAGTTTCCGGTCTACGACAAGGGAATGGTGCAGCTGGCTCCGACGCTGGCGTTAGGGCTCGAGGCGAACTCGGGCAGCCGGTACTACGACCGCGCAAACTTCGCGTACGTCGCGGTTCGCCCCCGGGTGGGCTTCGTTACCAGCCTGCGCTTCAGCGACACGCTCGCCGGCCTGCTGCAGTTCGAGCTGCCGTGGTCGATCTCGTTCACGTCGCAGGGCACGCACGTCGTCCCCACGATTGGCGCGGGCGCCGAAGCGCACCTGGGCGGGAACATGTCGGGCTTCCTGATGGCGAATGTCGGGCTCGACGCGATCAAAGAGCCGCTGGGAGTCATCCAGTACCGCACCGCCTGGGCCGTTCGCCTCGGCCTCGGCTTCCGGCTCTTCTAGAACTGCACGTAGAAGGCGCCGAGGAACTCGCCGTCGAGCCCGTTGCCCTGCTGATCAATCAGAAGCGTTCGAAGGATCAGCTGGTACGGGCCGACCACGAACCCACTGGGCTCGGCCGATGAGATCTGAACGCTGAACTCGATGTCCGGGTCGGCTGCCGTGATGGGTTGAAGCTGGGACGGTTCGACCTGAATCGTCAGCGGCATCTCTTTTCGATCGCGGTTGCGCACGACGATGCCTGCACGCAACGAGTCGAGGTCCATCGGCTCTGAGAAGGTGATGACGATGAACTGCTTCGGCGCCACAGACTGGAGGCCAGCATCGCCCCCAATCCGAGGCACTATCTGAGTCAGGTGTGGGGAGGTCTCGTCGAGCTTGCCGTACAGCGGTGAGCCAGGGCTGAGGCACCCGGCCAAAAGCAGCGGAGCGAGCAACAGGCCACGTGTCACCGGCAGCCCTTCTTCGACAGGTCTTCGTTCGTGTGGCACTTCAGGCACGCGCGAT
>JAYUXE010000197.1:0-2384 GCA_043753165.1 Archangiaceae bacterium
CGCGCCGGAAGCTCGAACCGCACCTCGGCTTTGCCCATCGACAGCTCGATCGTCTTTCGCCAATAGCGCGCGCCGAGCTTCAACGCCCCGGCCCGTGCACCCGGCACCTGGTGGACGACGCGATCGATCTGCTTCACCACCTGCCGCATCACCCTTGGGGCGAAATCCCACGCGCTGTGCGGCAACCCCAGGGCGTCCGCATACCGAGCGCCGATGAGATGACGGCTCAGCGAGTAACCGAAGTCGCTGGACGCTTCGGCCGCGCCTTGATCGACGCCCGACAGAATGAGCGCGTGCGTGAGGTCGCGCGAGTCGCGGTCGGGCAGGCCCTGCGTCGATTCGAGCAGCGCCCACAGCGACTTCGCTTCACTCGGGCAGGTCGCCAGCAGCTCATCGTCGACGCCCATCAGCCGGCCCACCATTCGCCACTGGTGCAGCGTCGCGCCTTCTTCGGCTGCGGTGACTTCTGCGCCCAGCTGCCGCAGGCCTTCAATCAGCACCGATGAGAAAAGCAGCACGGTACCGGCCATGTCGTATTGGTTGATCGGCGCGCCCCAGTCTTCGGCCTTCCAGCGATCCGAGTGCGTCAACGCGTGCCGAACGCGCGCGTGAATCAGTCTCACGCGGACTGCGGCATTGAACCCTGCAGCGCCGAAGCGAATGCCGCCCGGGTGGCTCACCGCTTCGACGAACCGCGCCGTTTCGCCCAGGCGCTTGCTCACGTCGCCCGTGAGGCGGCCCGAGAATGCGAGCGGCTTGTTGCCGGCAGGCGAGCAGTAGCCGAGCACCAGCGACTTGAACGCGAGCACGAGGCCCGAAAGCAGACCTGACCGCATCAGCACGTCGCCGCCCGCGTTCGATCGTTCTTCGTCGAACCACAGCGGCGCCTCGCGCAGCCACCCGTGCATCGTCGCCAGCGGCTTCGGCAAGGCGCCCGGGAAATCCGACAGCATCCGCGCGGTCAGCATTTCCTGCTCGGGGCGCGACCGTTCGACCAGCGCGTCCATCACGTCGTCCGCCAGCGGGTCCACCCGATCGAGGAACGTGGCGAGCCTCAGCGCACGCGGGCCCGGCGACTGCTCGGTGAGAAAGCGGGAAGGGAGCATGAGACAGGTTGTACAAACCTTAAATGCCGTCGCCGCCGCCTCCGCGCCACTCGATTTCGGCCGATTGGAGCACCTTGAAATCCTGGACAACTTGCCACGCAGTGCCGAACGAGCATGAGGCGCGACGCGCCACTTCGGCGACGTTCAGCTGCGGCGAGCGTTCGAGCACCGTCCACACATCCGCGCGCCAGGTCGGGCCCATTCGCAGGCGATTTCGATACCCTGGGTGGTGCCGAGCAAGCGCTTCCGGCGTCAGCACGTCCTGTGATCGGTCGCGAAGCGTCCCAGCAGGGGCCAGCAGCTTCGAGCCAACGAAGCGCGGGTCTTCGCCCCTGCGCTTCACCTGGAACTCCGTCCCCACCGGCAAGAGCTCGATGCGACGCCCGCGGTGACCAAGCCTCGCGAAACGCCGGTCTTTCTTTTGCCAGGTGGCGATGGCCGCCCAGTATGCGCGCGTCCGTGCCGACGTCTCGTTTGCGACCAGCTTGACGAGGCGGTCGGCGTTCACGTGGGCGTGGTGCACTCCGAACCAGGTCGTGAGCACCGACAGCACGCGCAAGTCGCCGTCGTCCATGCCAAGCGCCGACGCATGCACGAGCGTCGGTTCGAGCTCCGCATTGCATTCCGGCTCGGCCGCGAAGTTCATTCCGATGCCGGCCATGCGGGCGGTCAGGACGTCCGCCGGCGGCCTGAGCGCAGCGCCAGTTCGTTTAAAGGCCATCGCCGATTCTCCGAACGAGATCGTCCAACGTGTCCGCAACGTGCTTCGGCCATTCTGGGCTCGCGGCCTGAAGCGCGAGCCTTTGGCGGTTCGTGACACCAAGCAGCGCCAGCGCTGAGCCGCCAATCACGACGGCTTCGAGGCGGAGGCCAAGCCCAACCAGGTGCGCGTCGAACGCTTCGATGGTCGGCCGGGCAACATACGGTATCAGCTTAACGGATACCGCATGTTGCGTCATTCGACTACCGCGGCGCAATTTTCGCGAAGCCCGCGTGGCCCAGATCGACCTCGGTAAAAATCAGCACCCCGTTGGACGACACCTCTCGCTTCTCGAAATTGCCATCCTGGTTCACGTCGAGCCACGTGACGGTGAGCCCGTTTGGACGGGTCTCGATGGACTTTTCGGGCCGGCCGTCCTGATCGCGGTCGACAAACTCTTCGACCACAGTCTTCCCATCGAGGCCAAAAACGAGCGTGCGTTCTACGATTCCGTTCTCGTCATGGTCGAACATTTCCGACATCGGGCCGCGCGGGCCGTAGGTCAGGAATCGTTCGGG
>JAYUXE010000198.1:0-2384 GCA_043753165.1 Archangiaceae bacterium
GTTCGCGTACCAGATGAGCATGAACTGGCTGAACGCGATGTACGCCCAGAACACGGTGTAGCCGAACACCAGCTTGCCCATGTCGTGGAAGTGCTCGGCCGTAATCGCTTGCTTCAGCACACCGGCGCGCTGCAGGCCCAGGCTGACGAGCACCGTGAAGGCCCAGAACGAGAGGATGGCGCCCGCAAAGAAATAGACGCCGAAGATGGTCGAGTACCAGTGCGGCTGCAGCGACATCAGCCAGTCGATCGCCGCGAAGCTCAGCGAGAACGCCCAGAGGATGATGCCGGGGCCGGCCATCTTCCACATGCGGCGGGTGATGACGTCGCGCGCGCCCGGGTCTGTCGTCTCGTCCTGCTTCACCGAGTTGCTGTGGAAGAACCACGAGAGCCCGGCCCAGATGAGCAGGTACACGACCGCGCGGCCGAAGAAGAAGCCGTCGTTCAAGAACCAGCGCTTCCGCATCAGGATTTCGTCGGTCTCGTGCGACCACGGGTACAGCGAGTGGAAGCCGATGGTCGCGATGGGGATGAAGAGCACCGCGAACAGCGGCAGCGTCACCGCCATCGTCTCGGGGATGCGGCGAATGACCGCCGACCAGCCGCTGCGTGCGAGGTGGTCAATCATCACCCAGCCGAGCCCGCCCAGCGCCAGCGAGAGCGCAATCTCGAACGCCCAGAGGTAGCTGAACATCGCGCGGTCACGGCCCGCGCCCATCGCGCCTGCCAGCGTTGCGCCCAGGCCAATGGCTGCCGCCACACCGCCAATCATCGGCAGCTTCGCCCACAGGCTGGTGGACGGAATCGTGATGTCGGTCGGCTTCTGAACCGCGTGCGAGTCGCTCATTGCTGCGCCTTGATAAAGAGGATGAGGCTGTCGACGTCAACGTCGCTCATCGGCATCACCGGCATCGCCGGCGGGTAGCCCATGACGACCTTCTCCATCGGCTTCACGATGGATTCCTTCAGGTACGCGTCGTCGATGGTGACTTCGCCGCCGCTCGCGAGCTGTTCTTTGCGGCCGAACGCGCCCTTCCACGTCGGGCCGACCAGCCTGGAGCCGTCGAGGCTGTGGCACGCGTTGCAGCCCTTGGCTTTGTAGAGCTTCGAGCCCTGCTCGACCGAGGCGACACTGACGGTGGGCGCATCGACCACGCCTTCACCCGACTCGGGCGGCACGCCCTGCAGCTGGCGCACGTAGGCGATGATGGCCCAACGGTCTTCGACCGGAATCTGCGCCGCGTACGATGGCATGTTGCCGTTGTTCACGCCGTGCTTGATGGCCGTGTAGATTTTCCCGACCACGAAGCCCTTGATGCGCGCGTCGAGCAGGCTCGGCGGAGCGACCAGCAGCCCGCCCTTCAGCGCCACCGGACCCTTGCCGTCGGCGAGAACGCCGTGGCACGGGGCGCAGTAGATGTCGTAGCGAATCTTGCCGTGCGCCTTCACGCCTTCGTCTTCGAACGCGATGTTGGCAGGGAACTTCTGGGTCGGAATCTGGGCCGGCATTCCGCCATCGGCCTGGATGCCTGCGTCGGTGGCCGCGGTGCCTTCGTTGAGCGTGTCGTCGTCGTCGAGGTGACCGATGGCGACCGTGCCTTCGACGGGGACGCGCATCTGGCGACCGTCGGCGAACAGGCCGGTGGTGTCGCGGCGGTACGCCTTGCCCTTTTCCTGCGTGTCCATGTTGGGATTCAAGTGAACCGGGGGCTTCTCGGATTCACCGCCACGGCAGCCCGTCAGCGGGGCAGAGAGCACCGCGAGCCCGAGCATCAGCTCACGCGCGAAAAACCGGGTCGAGGGATTCATGTGTTCTCCAGCTCCTCGACGGACGAGGCGCCCAAGGCGCTCAGCAAAGTCTTGGTCTTTTCGAGGTCGAACTTCGGGTCTGCCGCCTCGACCATGATGAAGAACTTGTCGTCGGTGGCGCGTTCGAAGGCCTTGCTGTTGAAGGCCGGGTGGTGCGGCCGGGGCAGCCCGCTGAGCACCCAGTTGCCGAAGAAGGCAGTGAGGCAGCTCGAGAGAACGGTGATTTCGTACCAGACGGGCACGAACGCGGGCAGCGAGAACAGCGGCTTGCCGCCGACGACGATTGGGTAGGCGACCGACATCGTCCAGTTCTCGAAGAACAACATGAACGCGCTGCCGAACAGGCCGACGCTCAGCACGTACCAGGGCAGACGGCTGGGAGGGATGCCCATCGCCTTGTCGAGCCCGTGGACGGGAAACGGAACACAGGCGTCCCACTTCGAGTAGCCCTGGTCACGCACCTGCTCGCACGCGTGGAAAATCTCGGCCGGATTTTCGTACTGCGCCAGCACGCCCCACAACTTCGCCTTTTCGACGGATGCCATGGTCAGTGCCCCCCTTCAGCGACGGCGGCGG
>JAYUXE010000199.1:0-2382 GCA_043753165.1 Archangiaceae bacterium
AACGCTTCACCCCAAGGGGTTTCCGCCATGCCGAAGATCACCGACCGCGGTATTGCCAACATCTACACCAGGCTCGAAACCGAGCAGCGCACGAACCCGAACGTGAAGATGGGGCAGGCGCAGGCGCTCGAAATCCTCGCTGCGGTGGGCGATCGGTCGGGGTGGTCGGCGGCGGCGACGTTGAAGGAGCTTCAGAAGCCGGGCCTCACCCCGCAGGCGCAGATCGACATCGCGAAGAAGGGCCTCAGCCCGACCGAGAAGAAGGACCTCGAGAAGATCCTCGACACCGGCACCGTGCCGCTCGAGCCTTCGGCGCGCCAGTTCCTCGAAGGCGTCATCGGCCGTTCGACCCCCCCGATTGATCCGCCCGTCGGCAACGGCGACCTGAAGATCCAGGGCAACCAGACCGCGGGAATCAGCGGCTTCGCGAAGGCCGGCGACAGCATCGAAGCGATCAACCTGAGCGCCGCTCCGTCGGGCCGCCTCACGCTGGAAGACACGATGGTGATCGGCAAGGCCGACGCCGCGGGCCAGTTCAAGAACGCGAAGCTCACCGGCGACCAGGCGATGCAGGAAGGCGACCTCATCCGGATGCGCGCCCGCCACGCCGACGGCACCGCGGGCGACTGGGTCACCGTTCAGGCGAAGGGCGTCGGAGCCGCCGACACGCGCAACGCCGCCGTCGCCATCTTCCGCATCGGCCTCAGCGACGCGGGCAACGGCAAGATCAACGTCGCGAACATCAACGCCAGCCGCCAGGTCTCCGAGCCCGGCGCGCAGCTGCAGCTGACCAACGTCCGCACGGGTGAGAAGACGAAGGTCACCATCGACGACAAGGGCAGCTTCCCCGCGGGCTTCACGATTCCGGGCAAGGCCGGCGACGTGTTCTCGGTGGCGGCTTCCGACGGCAAGAACAACACCGCGTTCGCGACCGAAGTCGGCAAGCTCACGGTTCCGGGCGGCGCGCCTGCCACGGGCGACCTCATCAAGGACCCCGCGCTGCACAAAGACGAGCTCAACACCGACGGCACCCCGCGCTTCTCGACCAAGCGCTTCACGGGCCCCTTGTTCAAGGACGGCCCCTCGCCCACCGACGTGCAGCAGGGCCAGCTGGGTGACTGCTACTTCCCGTCGGCGATGGCCGCCCTCGCGCAGCAGAACTCGGAAGCCATCCAGAAGATGATCAAAGACAACGGCGACGGCACGTACACGGTCAACTTCAAAGAGAAAGACTGGATGTCCGGCAACTACAAGGACGTCCCGATCAAGGTCGACGGCGATCTCTACGTTCGAAGCTGGGGCGGCCCGCTGTACGGCGCGACGCTGGGCTCGGACAAGGGCGAGAAGACGATGGAGCTCTGGTTCCCGCTGATCGAGAAGGCCTACGCCACGTGGAAGGGCAGCTACAACTCGATCGGCAACGGCGGCATGTCGAGCGACGTCTTCCAGGAAGTGCTCGGCAAAGACGGCCAGGACATGAGCATCAAGTACGCGAACCCGGACGCGTTGTGGAAGACGCTGAAGACGGCGATCGACAACAAGCAGCCCGTGTCTGCCGGCACGTACGGCGATGACCAGGACGCGCTGTACACCAACACCGGCGTGCACTCGGACCACTCGTACTCGGTGCTCGGCTACAAGGAAGTGAACGGCGAGAAGCTCGTCACCATTCGCAACCCGTGGGGCGAAACCGAGCCCGCAGGCAACGGCCCGAACGACGGCATCTTCGACCTGCCGCTGAAGGACTTCCAGAAGCTCTACCAGACGCTGATGTACACGAACTAATGGCCAAGCCTCCCGAGCCACTGCAGGAAGTTCTTCCCAAGGCCACCTGGGTCTTCGACGCCGAAGTCGTCGAGGTCCTGAAGCAGGGGCCCGCGCCCGAGAAGAAGGAAGCACGCGCGGGCGCGAGCGACACCGGGCAGAAGACGGCGAGCCAGACGGTGAAGATCAAGGTCAACCGCGTGCTGCGCGGTGAGCCGGTGAAAGAGATGATCGTCGAGAAGCCCGAGGCCGGTTACGCCCTGCGCGCCGGCAACCACGGCCCGTTTCTCATCGACGACTCGAAGGTGATTCTGGGCCGCTACGGCCCCGACACCTACGCGTTCAGCACGCTCGAGGCCGCGATCGCCGCCAAGAAGTAGTCAGACGGAAAAAGCATCGAGCAGCGCCACTGGCCCACGGGGAGCTTCGAGCACCCGGTGGGCCGGTGACTTTCCGGACTTCGCGACGTCCGCCAGCGGCTGCAGCAGCGGCGCGTCTTCCGGATCCAGCCGCAACAACCCGCGGTTCGCGATCTCGATGACTTCGGTCGCCAGCGCCGCCAGTGGCCGCCCGTCGAAGATTCCTGCCAGCCCTTCGCGCTGCGCGAGCCGATGGAAC
>JAYUXE010000200.1:0-2381 GCA_043753165.1 Archangiaceae bacterium
AAGGCTTCAAGCACTTCACCGGCTCGCTGACGCAGTGGGGCGAGTCCGATTTCCCGGCGGCGATCGATTGGGCGTGCCGCGAACGCAAAGTCGACCGCGTGTTGTTGGTGGGGCACAGCGTGGGTGGGCAGCTGCTGGGGCTCGCTCCGAATGTGGACAAGGTGGCGGCCGCGTTCTGCGTGGCGTCGCAGTCGGGGCACTGGCGGCTGTGGCCGACCCTCGCCGGCAAAGCAAAGATGATCCTCTACATGTACGCGATGCTGCCGGCGGTCGGCGGCGCGCTGGGCTACGTGCCGGGCAAGCTGGGCATGGGCGAGGACCTTCCGCACACCGTCGCGGGTGAATGGGCGCGGTGGTGCCGCACGCCGGATTATTTGCTGGGCGACGATGCGTCGCGGCGCGAGCGCTACGCGAAGGTCGCGATACCGATTCAGGGCGTGAGCTTTTCGGACGACACCTACGCGCCGAAAGAAACGGTCGCCGCGTGGCTTCAGTTTTTTCCGAACGCACAAACAGAGCACGCGCACATCGTGCCGCCCGTGCCCGTCGGTCACTTCGGGTTCTTTCGTTCTGCCGCTGAGACGACGTACTGGCCGCAGGCGGCGAAGTGGCTCGAAGCGCGTTCGTCGACGGCCCATTGAATCTGGTCGAACGACCGCTTGTCCGTGGCGCTGCCCACCGCCTTCGCTCGACCAGCCCCCGATCGATGCCGGAGTGCACTTGTTCAAAGTGCGCGTTAGCCTTAAGGGTCTATTAAGGCTAACGCGCATTCAAAAAAAGTCCGTCGGGGCCCCCTCGCCCCCGGCCGCCCGTCAGGCCAGGGGTTGAGGCCGCGCGTGAAGATGAGGCGCGCGACGGGTTCACCAAGAACTTCGATGCGCGGGCGCATGAACGGCAGACGTTCGGCGACGCGCTGCACCGTGCTGACGACCGGCACCATTCGACCGACGCTCGTCCAGGGCTTCGCGTGACCCAGGCCCAGACCGTCGGCCAGATGGTCGCCGAGGATCTGGCGGCTCAAGCCTTCGAGTGACGACTTCGGCAGAAACAGCGGGCCGCGCAAGGCGAGCGAGTCAGCGACGCGCGCGCGGCGACGCCATCGATGCGCGTCCGGGTGCCTTCCAGCCAGGCGTCGATCTCGGCGTCGCTGCGATCGAAGTTCATGGGCGAAACATCCCGCTGTCAGCGCCGGCGACGCAACTTCAGCCATTCACAGCCGCCTATTCACAGAACCCCGGGTCGTTGTTTTCCCAGCCGACGGAGTTGCACTGACCGGTGACCCAAGGCCGCTGCAGAGAACAGGCCGGCTTGCAGGTTCCACCGCGGCAAAGAAGGTTGGGTCCGCAGCCGCCGCCCGCATCCTCTGGCGTGTTCGAACACCTCGCCCCAGCGTCTTCCCGCCCGTCGTACTTGCAGTAGCTGAAATGCTCGCGCTCGATGGTCTCGCTCGGAGCGCACGACCTGCCGGCTCCACACTCCGTGCCGCCAATCGTGCACGGCATCGACTTCACGCACGTTCCGATGGGAGAAAACGTGAGCGCGGCGAACTCGCACGTCTCGCCAGCGGCGCAGCCCGTCAGCGTCGTGCACAGCTTGTGACACCGCGCATCGCCGCGCGCTTCGCCCGAGGTGTCGCAGGTCAGCCCGATTCCACAGTCGTCGCGGAACCAGACCCGGCCACCGTCGGGCAAAGGCACGCGCTTGCACGTCTCGCCACGCTGCCGGTTGCCCAGCAACTCGGTGCACACCGGGCGGTCGCGCACGATCGAGCTCGGCAATGTGTCCCCCGGAACGTCGAACCCGACGTTGCATTTCTTCGTCTGCTCGGGGCAGTCGGACGCCGCGAGGTTGCACCCCGTCGCACAGCGCTGCTCGCACGAGTCAGTCTCGCCGCAGACGAAAGGCGGCATGCGGCTGTCGGCGCAAACGCAGTTGCCCGCCGAAGCGTGCGGCTCACTCGTGCACGTCTCGGTGATGACCTCGGCTGAACGGCAGAAGTAGATGGTGTGGTCGTCGCAGAAGTTCCCGCCCCCGGGTTGGTTGCAACGCGTGCCGTCGCACAGAAAGGCTTCGAATCCCGGCTCGCAGTAGCAGCCGAGCCCGCCCGCTTCCGTCGTGCCGCAGGTACTGCTCGACGGACACACGTACCCGCGTCGGCCTGGCAGGCGTTGGCTGACTTGCACGGCGCGCCGGATCTTCCCGCGTCGGTCGTGCCCGGAGGAACCACCGGCGGTGGCGACGAACAGGCCGCCAGCACCAACGCCAGACACACGCGAAGTGTGTCATTCGGCAGACCATGGCACGTTCCGGGCGATCGTGATTTGCGCACGAGCATGGCCGAGCTGACCAACGACGCCGCGTCACTTCGCTTCACCCTCACC
>JAYUXE010000201.1:0-5728 GCA_043753165.1 Archangiaceae bacterium
CCTGCGTGCGCATCGACGAACGTCGGCTGCGACTTCACCACCGCCTGCAACGTCTTCACCGCCGACGCCTTCGAGGCCGTGTCGTCCTTTCGCAGCTCGGCCAGCCCCGTCTCGACGCCCTGCATCGCCTCGAGCGGCACCGCCTTGCCCATCAGCTTCGCGCCGAACAGCTTCCAGCCCACCGCCCCTGCTGCGCCCAGCACTGCGAGCGCGACGATGATCAATGCCAGCCGATTGCGGCGCTTCACCTGCGCTTCCAGCGACACCGCGACGTCATCTGCCGGGGCCGCGATGCCCGGCTCTTCCGCCGGCAGCTCGACCGCGTCCGGCTGATCCAGACCCAGCGCCTTGTCGCGCGGCAACGCCGGCAGGTTCGGCAGAGTCGGCCCCACCAGGTCCGAGCCCGGGTCGAGCAGCTGCGGACGCGAACCCTGTTTGGCACCGAACAACATCGTCGAACGAATCGGGCTGTCATCGCCCGGCGGCAGCGTCTCCATCAGCGAAGGGTCGAACTTCACGTTCGACTTCTCGGGCGGGGCAGCGATCTCTTCCGCGCTCACCAGCGGCGGCAGCTGCGGTGACTCGGGCGTCATCGCGAACATCGCGGTGCGATCGTGCCGTGGCCGTACGGAGTCGGTTCCTTCGGAAGGCGTCGATTCAGGGCCGCGAACGTCGGACATCGCGAACATCTGCGTCCTCTGCGAGGCACCGGGCGCCGGGGGCTGGCCTTCGGGCGGCGTCATCTCGCCCCCGCGCTCACCCTTCGCGTTGTGCTCGCGCATCATCCGTTCGAGATCGTCGGGCCCGATGCGCACCGTGCGTTCGGTGAGCTTCCCCGGATTCGCCGCTGCTTCGGGCGCCCCGAACATCATCGTGCTGTTCGGCGCCTTCGCGGGCTCCGCCAGTTTGACGTCGTTGACGCCGAACATCATCGTCCGGTTCGTCGGCGACGCAGCCGCCGCAGCCGGAGGAACCGCCGCCGTCCCGAACGCCATCGTGGGCGTCGGCCCGCGCGCTGGAACCGGAGGCGCAACGTCGACCGCGCCGAACATCATCGTCTGGTTCGTCGGAGCAGCCGCTGCAGCCGCCGGCGGCGACCCGCCGAACATCATCGTCGAGTTCTTTGGAACGGCGGTCACCGGCGGCTTCTCGGCCCCGAACATCATCGTGTTTCTCGCAGCGGGCACCGGGGCGGCAGGCGGCTTCACCGCGTCTGCGCCGAACATCATCGTCGTGTTCCGGGCAGGAACAGGCTGATCGGCTTTGGGCCCCCCGGCGCCAGCCGCACCGAACATCATCGTGGTGTTCACCGGCTTCTCGCCCGCTTTGCCGAACATCATCGTCGACCGCGGAGCCGGGGTGTCCGCCGTCGGTACAGGGGCGGCCACCGAGCCGCCGCCGGGCCGCGCGGTGAAGACATGGTTGCACCGTGTGCATTGAACCGGGGCCCCTGCGGCGGGAATCAGCCGCTCGTCGAGCACATACGTCGTCGCACACTTCTCACAGGCGATAAGCACGCCGCGTTTATAGCACCGAGCAGCAGCCCTCTAACGAATCTCAACCTCGGCTTTCAGGGTCTCGATCCGCGCCGGCCCGACGCCTGGAACTGTGTCCACCTCGTCCCAGGTTTTGAACCCGCCGCGCCGCGTCCTTTCCGAGACGATCGCCTTCGCCAGCGATGGCCCCACGCCCGGCAGCAACGCCAGGTCGTCGGCGCTCGCCGTGTTGAGATCCAGCGGGATTCCCAACGTTCGTTTCATTGCCGCAGGCAGCGGCGCGCCCGGCCCGCAGCGCGCGACGCCGCCGGGGCCCAGACGCACTTCATCCGCAGGGCAGTCGAGCGCAGGCTTTGCCGACGGCCACGCGAAGTAGCCCGCGACGCCTGCTGCCACCGCGACCGCCGCGACGACGGCGACCGCTCGCGGGCGGCCTTCGCTCACTTCGCTTCGATGCGATCGAGCCCGAACGCGGTGTGCAGCGATCGCACCGCAAGCTCGGTGTACTTCGCGTCGATGAGGCACGAGACGCGGATCTCGGAGGTCGAGATCGCCTGGATGCTGATCCCTTCCTTTGCGAGCACGCGGAACATCTTCGCTGCGACGCCCGAGTGGTTGCGCATGCCGACGCCGACGATCGACACCTTCGAGCACTGATCATCCGTCTCGACTGCGCCGGCCTTGATCGCCTTGGCGATCTTCTTCACCACGTCCGACGCCTTGATCAGGTCCGCCTTGCCGACGGTGAACGTGAGATCCGTCTTTCCATCTTTCGGAGGGTTCTGGACGATCAGGTCGACGACAATCGCCTTCTCGTCGAGCGCCGAGAAGATCTTCGCCGCCATGCCCGGCCCGTCAGGCACGTTGCGGATCGCGATCTTCGCTTCGTTCTTGTCGTAGGCCACTCCGGAAACGACGACATCTTCCATCGACTTATCCTCCTCGCAGACGAGCGTGCCCGGGTCGTCCGAGAAGGACGACTTCACCCACAGGGGCACCTTGTATTTCATCGCAAATTCGACCGAACGGATCTGCAGCACCTTCGCGCCCAGACTCGCCAGCTCGAGCATTTCTTCGTAGCTGATCTTGGTCAGCTTCTTCGCCGCCGGCGCCATGTTCGGGTCGGTCGTGTAGACGCCGTCGACGTCCGTGTAGATCTCGCACGCGTCCGCCTTCAGCGCGGCCGCGATCGCCACTGCCGTCGTGTCCGAGCCGCCGCGGCCCAGCGTCGTCACGTTGCCTTCCTCATCGACGCCCTGGAAGCCCGCGATCACCGCGATGTGCTTCTGCTTCATCGCCGCCACGATCCGTTCGGCATCGATGCTCTTGATGCGCGCCTTCGTGAACGTGTTGTCGGTGATGATCCGGCACTGGCCGCCGAGGAAGCTGGTCGCTTTCCCCTTCTGTTCCTGAATCGCGATCGCCAGCAGGCCGATGGTCACCTGCTCGCCCGTCGCCAGCACCACGTCCTGCTCGCGTTCGCTGGGCCGGTCGGAGATCTGGGTCACCAGCTTGAGCAGCCGGTTCGTTTCGCCAGACATCGCCGAGACCACCACCACCACGTCGTGGCCCTGCTTCTGGGTCGCGATCGCGCGGCGGGCCACGTTCTTGATTCGCTCGATGTCACCGACGGACGTGCCGCCGTACTTCTGAACAATCAGCGCCATAGAAGGCGCGCTTCATAGCAACGAGAACCGTCGCCTCAACCGATTTCTGAGGCTAGGGTTTGCCGCCCCGTGACAACCCAAAGAATCCAGCTCGACGGCGAGAGCCTCACGCTGGCGCAGATCAGAGCCGTCGGTTTCGAGAACGCGCACGTCGAGCTCGCCCCCCACGCAGTCGCCCGCGTCGATGCCGCGCGCGCGCTCGTCGAGAAGATGGTCGACGCCGACGCGCCCACCTACGGCATCAACACCGGCTTCGGCACCCTGTCGGAAATCCGCATCGACAAGAAGGACCTTCGCGAGCTGCAGCGAAACCTGATCCTCTCGCACGCGGCCGGCGTCGGTCAGCCGCTGTCCGTCGGTGAAGCCCGCGCCCTGCTGCTGATGCGCGCCAACGTCCTCGCCCGCGGCTACTCGGGCGTTCGCCGGTCGACGCTGCAGCTCGCGCTCGACATGCTCAACCAGGGCGTCACCCCCATCGTCCCCGAACGCGGCTCCGTCGGAGCGTCCGGCGACCTCGCCCCCCTCGCCCACCTCGCGCTCGTGCTCATCGGTGAAGGCGAAGCGACCTTCAAAGGCGAGCGTCTGCCCGGCCGCGTCGCGCTCGAGAAGGCCGGGCTACAGCCGCTGGTGCTCGAAGCGAAAGAAGGCCTCACCCTCGTCAACGGCACCCAGGCGATGTGCGCCGTGGGGGTCCCGTCACTGCTCAAAGCCGATGCCCTGGCCGAGCTCTTCGACGTCGCGGGCGCGATGAGCCTCGAAGGCCTGCTCGGCTCGCACAAACCGTTCATCGCCGAAGTTCAGGACGTGCGGCCGCACGAAGGGCAGAAGGCCTGCGCCGCCCACCTGCGCGAAGTGCTGCAGCACAGCGAGCTCGTCGAGACGCACGCGAACTGCGCAAAGGTGCAAGACCCCTACTCGCTGCGCTGCATGCCTCAGGTCCACGGGGCGGCCCGCGAAGGCTTGCTGTTCGCCCACCGCATCCTCGAGGTCGAGGTGAACGCCGCCACCGACAACCCGCTGGTCTTCGTCGAGACCGAGTCGATCGTCTCGGCCGGCAACTTCCACGGGCAGCCCGTGTCGCTCGCGCTCGACGTCCTCTCGATGGCGCTGACGCAGCTGATGAGCATCAGCGAACGCCGCGTCGAGCAGCTGGTGAACCCCTCGCTGTCGGGCCTGCCCGCGTTTCTCGCGAGGAACTCGGGGTTGAACTCGGGCTTCATGATCGCGCAGGTCACCAGCGCGGCCCTGGTCGCCGAGTCGCGCATCCTCTGTCATCCCGCCTCGGTCGATTCGATTCCGTCGTCCGCGGGCCGCGAAGATCACGTCTCGATGGGCATGACCGCCGCGCTCAAGGGCCGCCAGGTCGTCGGCCACGCAGTTCATGCATTGGCGATCGAGCTGCTGTGCGCAGCGCAGGCGCTCGACTTCCGGCTGCCGCACAAGCCGGGCATCGGCGCGCTGGCCGCGCATCAGCTGATTCGCAGCAAGGTGCCGCACATGGAAAGAGACCGTGAGCTGCACAAAGACATCTCGGCTGTCGCGGCCCTGATCGACTCGGGCGAGCTGCTCGAGACGGTTCGCCGCGCCTGCCACCCTTCCAGCCGGAGCTGACCATGAACGACGGCCACGACTACCCCCGCACGATGTCCACCGCGATCCCCGCGATCGCGATGCCAATCGAGACGAACGCCCCGCCGACGCAAACGGACGACGAAGCCCGCGCGCGCATTGCCACCCTCGAACGCGAAGCCAAGCTGCTGGGCGCCGACCCGGCCGCGGCGCTGCTCTTTCACGAGATGGGGCTGCTGTGGGAAGCGCCCCTGAAGCACCCGCGCTTCGCCGCCGTGGCCTACCAGGCCGCGTACAAGCTCGCGCCGCGCTTCCTCGCCAACATCCGCGCCGCCCGCCGCCTCTTCGCCGAGGTCGGGAACTGGCAGATGGTCGTCACCCTGCTCGACGCCGAGCTCAACGCCACCGAGAACAAGCGCGGCAAGGCGGCGCTGTTTTTCGAGAAGGGCCTCGTGCTCGAACAGCGCCTCTCGCGCGAAGCCGACGCCACCGCGGCCTGGGCCAACTGCCTCGCGCTCGAGCCCGAAGACATCACCCTGCTCTGCCAGCTCGAGCAGCTGTACTCCGAGAAAAGCGATCACGCGTCGCTGGTCACCACGCAGAAGCTCATCGCCCGCGCCGTCACCGACGATGCGGCGCGCGCGCACTACCTGACCTCGGCGGGCCTTCTTCTCGAAGACCGGTTGAAGGATCTCAACGGCGCCGCCGCCTGCTTCCGGGAAGCGTTCGCGCTCGACCGGCAGGACTCGCTGTTGCTCGCCGCGATGAAGCGCGTCGCTCAGCGCGAAGGCACCGTCGACGAAGAGCTCGCCGCGCTGGCCGCCGAGGCCGAGGGCCAGGGGTCGCACGCAGCGCCTACCTTCCTTCAGATCAGCAAGGCGTATGAACGGCTCGGCCGCCCGGAAGACGCGCTGGCGGCGCTCGTCGCGGCCCGGCGCATCGCCCCTTCCGACCCTCTCGTCCTTTCCGAGCTCGCCCGGATCTTCGAGGGCCAGG
>JAYUXE010000202.1:0-12443 GCA_043753165.1 Archangiaceae bacterium
CCCAGCGCCGTCTGAAGCTGCGTGCGAATGTCTTCGAGGCGCGAGAGGTCATCGACGGCGATGGCGTACTCAGTCACCCTGCCCTGCAGCCCGAGCAGCTCTTGCGCGGTCGACAGCGGCACAGTGATGACGCGCTTGTTCTCGAATGGAAAGCTCGAGCTCGAGAAGCCCTTCACCGTCAAATCCATCGAGTTGCTGCGCCCCGTGGGGCTGCTGCTCTGCACGTTCACCGTCTTGCCCAGCGCGACGTTGAAGCTCTCGCCGAGCTCGAAGCCGACCAGGGCGTGGGTGGTATCGCCCGGCAACAACGGCTGGCCACCGGCCTTCACCGTGGCCTTCGACCGCGGGCACGCTTCTTCCTCGTGCTCCATGTCGAGCCCGCGGCCGACGAACATCGTCTGCGTCAGGCCATTGCCGATGAGGCCGTTGAACATCATGCGGCCGGTGACGCCCTTCACGCCGGGCACCGCCTTCATCTTCGCGACGAGCTCGGGCGTGTATGCGACGTTCATGCGCGTCGGCACCGCCTCGATGTTGTCGACGAAGCCCTTCTTGTGAACTTGCAGTGCGCCGGCGCGGCCTTCGACGACGTCGGCGACCATCAGGTTCCGGACGCCGTCGATGAAGCCCTTGAGGATGACGACCATCCCCACGCAGACGATGATGGCCATGCCGGTGATGAGGCTGCGGCGGCGGTTGCGGCCGACGTTGCGGGCGGCGAGCTTGGGAAATTGGCTCATGCGCTTTGCAGTGCCTCCACGGGGCGAAGGCGCGACGCGCGCCAGGCGGGCCAGAGCGTCGCGAGGGCAGCGCCGACGGGCGTGCCGATGATGGCGCTCGAGATGAAGCGGGTGCTGACGAAGGGTCGGATGATGGAAGGCACCGTGGCCCCCGGGGCAGGCAGCGGAATGCCGGTGTGGTGGAACCAGGTGACCAGCGCGAAGCCGAGCCCGACGCCGAGGATGCCGCCGATGAGCCCGATGACGAGGCCTTCGGCGAGGAACAGCGAGACGATTTGGCGCCGCCGCATGCCGACCGCGAGCATGGTGCCGATTTCGCGCGTCCGTTCGAGCACGCTCATCAGCATCGCGTTGACGATGCCCAGCAGCACGACGGCGAGGAACACGCCCGAGACGATGCTGAAGATGAAGTCCTGCGTGCCGGTGAGGGTCTTGATGAAGGGGAACAGCTGCGACCAGGTGTGGACCTCGTAGTCGGGACCGAGGGTGTCCTGAATGCGCTTTGCCACTTCGTCCGCACGGTCGATGGGCTTCACCGCAATCGCGTATTCGGTCACGCGCCCTTCCATTCGCAGCAGCCGTTGCGCGAGCCCCAGCGGCACGAGGCCGACGCGTTTGTCGCCGGGCGAGAAGGTGGGGAAGGTGCCGCCGAGGACGACGTTCTCGCCGTTCAGGGCCGAATCGCGGTCGGAGGCGAGCAGCGCGGTGCGGTTTTCCAGCGGAGGCAGCGGGGTGGCGGCGTCGTGAATCGGGGTCTCGAGGCCGACGGCGAAGTCGGCGTTGAGCACGAGCTCTTCGGAATCGGATTTCGGGAACATGCGGCCGTGGTCGACCAGCGCGTTGCGGCGCGGAGTGACTTTCGCTTCGGACTGCGGCTCGACGCCCACCGCGATGAAGAACGACGTCTTGCCCTGCTGGTCATCGGGCAGCGGGCTGCCGTCTTCGGGCGACGGCGCTTTGTCCGGTGTCGAAATCATCGCACCGAACTCGATTCGCGGAGCGACCGCTTCCACCCCTTCGATTCCAGACAACTTCGCCCGCAGCTCGGGGCTGTCGGCCATGTCGAGGTTCAGGGGAGAAGTCAGAACGTTCTTCACGTACCCGGCGCGATGCACCTGAACCGCGCCCATGCGGCCATCGATGATGTTCTCGATGATCACCTTCTGCTGGCCGTTGATGAAGCCGCGCAGCATCACCATCACGCTGACGCCGATGATCATCGCCGCGAGGGTGATTGCCGTACGCCGCCGGTTGCGAAGCAGGTTTCGGGAAGCGAGCTTGAGGATGGCCATGGGCAGGTGTGCGGAACTAGCCTGAAACCGGGTGAACGTTCGTTAAGTTATGTGATGCCATCGATGAAGTAATCGAGGTGCAAGGTGATGTCCTTCTTCATCGCTTTCAAGTCGGGGGTTCCGCCGGGCAGGCCCAGGTGAATCATTCGCAGGGCGACCATCGGGCCGATGAAGGCGATGGCTGCACCGGCAGGGTCGATTTTCCGAATCGCCTTCACGCGCACGAGCTCGCTGAACAAGCGGGCCACCTGCATTCGCCCGGCATTGGTGAAGGCGCGCGCGTCGAACAGGCCGGCTTCGCTGAGCCGCGGCGCTTCGGACATCAGCAAGCGAAGGAACTTCTGTTCCCGCGGGTTGAACCATTCTTCGGTGAGCCGATCGACCACGGCGCGCAGCAACCCTTCGACGCCTAGCTGCCGCGCCATCATCGGTACGTCGACGGCGGCCAGCTGCTGCGCACGGGCGGGGCCGAGCTCGCCCATCAGCTCGTTGAGAATGGATTCCTTCGAGGGGAAGTGGTGGTACAGCGCGCTCTCTCGCACTCCCACGGCACGCGCAATCTGCCGCATCGAGGTGCCGAAGTAGCCGCTGATTGCGAACAGGTTCAGCGCCGCATCCAGAATCTCGGCCCGCGTGTCGCGGCCTTCTGATTTTTTCGGGCGCCCCATTGGCGGCCGATAAATAGAACGTTCGTTCTGTTATTGCAACTCTTCGAAGCGGGGTGGCGCGTGTTAGCCAGCGCACATGAACATCACCCTGCTGGCTTTGATGGTTGCGGCTGCCCCTGCGATGCCCGCGAAGTACGACACGGTGGCGCGCCTCGAATTCAACACCCGGGCCATCGAGCACCACCTGCCGCTGTTCTGGCGCGCGGACGCGAACGGAGACAAGACCATCGACCCGGACGAGCTGGCGATTCTCTGGACGGACGTCGCGACCAAACGGGCCGACTGGGTCGACAAGAACGGCTTCACGAAGAAGTTCGCCACCGCGTACGCGACGCTGTCGACCCCTTCCAGCTGCGCCGCGCAGAAGGGCGACGAGCAGAAGCGGTGCGAGCTCATGCTGCTCGAGCTGTCGCAGGGCCGGCCGACGCTGGTGGAGAACGAGTTTCAGGAAGCCGACCGTTCGCTGGTCGAACGGATGCGGAAGGTCGCGGTGCTGATTGAAAACATCTACGCGAAGCAGACGGGCGTCGACACGCACTTCGCGAAGCTGCCGAAGGGGGACGACTTCTCGCGGGCCGTCTTCTTCCGCAATCAGAGCCCCTTCTGCGCCGCCCCGAAGACCGAGAACGACGCCGCGTGCAGCGCGCTGCCGAAGAAGCCGGCGCAGCTGTCGGGCATGTACCCGGCCGACATCCAGTCGAACAAAGAGTTCTGCGCCGCGCTGGAGAAGCAGCCGAACGGCAAGGACCTGATGGACCACTTCTCGATCGTCGCGAAGGACAAGAAGGACACGTTCAAGGCGGTGCCGTACTCGGTCGCCTACAAGAAAGAGATGGAAGCGATTGCGAGCGAGCTCGACGGCGCCGCGAAGGGCCTCGAGTCCACCGAGGTCGCCTTCCGCGCGTACCTCACTGCGGCCGCGAAGGCCTTTCGAACGAATGACTGGGAACCGGCGAACGAAGCGTGGGCCGCGATGGGCGCGGAGAACTCGAAGTACTACCTGCGTGTCGCTCCGGACGAGGTCTATTACGAGCCGTGCGCGTGGAAGGCGGGCTTTGCGCTGCAGTTCGCGCGCATCAACAAAGACAGCCTCGAGTGGCAGAAGAAGCTCGACCCGGTGAAGGCGGACCTCGAGAAGACGCTGGCGACGGCAGCGGGCGCTCCGTACGTGGCGCGCGATGTCAGCAAGAACAAGCTGCCTGACTTCATCGACGTGGTCTTGAACGCGGCCGACCAGCGCAACCCGCATGGCGCGACCATCGGCCAGTCACTGCCGAACTGGGGCCCCGTCGCCGAGAAGGGCGGCCGCACGGTGGCGATGACGAACCTGTACACGGACGTCGACAGCCTCGGCGCGCTCAAAGACCAGATGGCTTCCCTGTTCTGCCAGGCGACGTTCGCGAAGGCAGACCTGTCGGCGAAGGGAAACTTGATGAGCACGGTGCTGCACGAGGCCGCGCACAAGATGGGGCCGTCGGGTGACCACGTGGTGAATGGGAAGAAGGACGACGAGATTTTCGGCGGGCCACTGGCCGCGACGATGGAAGAGCTGAAGGCGCAGACGTCGGCGATGTTCATGGCCGACTTCCTCGCCGAGAAGAAAATCATCACCGTCGAAGAGGCCGAGAAGGCGCACGTGCGCGACATGGCGTGGGGCTTCGGGCACATCTCGCGCGGCATGTATTCGGCCGACGGCAAGCCGAAGAACTACAGCCAGCTGGCGTCGATTCAGCAGGGCTTCCTGCGCAAGGCCGGCGCCCTGACGTGGAAGGCGACCGAGAAGGCGGCCAACGGCACCGACGTGGGCTGCATGGAAGTCGACCAGAAGAAGTTCAAGACGGCGACGGCGGACCTCGAGAAGCAGGTGCTGGGCGCGAAGTCGCGGGGTGACAAGGCGGCGGCCGAGAAGCTGAAGGCCGACTTCGTCGATGCGAAGGACGACTGGGAACAGGTGCGGGCGGCCATCACCGAACGGTGGCTGCGGGCGCCCAAGGCGAGCTTCGTCTATTCGGTGAAGCTCTGAGCTAAGTTCAGGCCCATGCTGCTCGCACTGACCGCATCGCTGTTGCTGCACGCCGCTCCGGCCACGGTTGTCGTGGGCTTGAAGCCAGCGGCGTGTGTGTTGTTCGTCGACGGAAAGAAGAAGGGCTCGGGCGAGAAGCCACTGACCCTGAAGCTGCCGGCGGGGAAACACATCTTCCGCGTCGTCTACAAAGGCGATGCGCACGAAGAAGAGGTGGTGCTCAAGGCGGGCACGAACTCCCCGTGGAACTGGGAGTTCACGGGGGTTGGGGAAGAGGCGCCGGCGGACTGACCTTCTTTTTCGATGAACGCGTCCACCGACACGGGCCCCGGGCCCAGCAGCGCGATGACGAAGAAGAAGACGAAGTAGTGCCACTCGATGAGGTCGAACAGGTCCGTCCACGCTTCGATTTTCTCGAGGTTGGCGGTGAGGATCGCGACCACCATCGTGCCCCATCAGCGGCACCGAGAAGAGCCGGGCGCCCAGGCCGATGATGAGCGCGAGGCCACCGAAGAACTCGAGGCCGGCGACGAACGGCCCCTGAATTTCCGGAGCAGGAATGCCGAGGCTGCGGAAGAACTCGACGATGCGTGGCAGGTTGTGAAGCTTCCCCCAGCCGGTCACCGCGAAGGCGATGCCGACACTGATGCGGATGATCAGCGGGGCCAGCCAGGCCAGCCGATCGAGTTTCTTCAACTGCACGGCGAGCTTTGCGAGCATGTGCCTGCGGTTGCGCCCCTGCCTCGGGCACGGTTACACCTTGCGCGCGGGTCGGCACCTGGGCCAAGTCTTCCGCCATGACCTTCCGAAGCGTGATGGCGCTGGCCGCTTTGAGTCCGCTGGCTGCGTTGGCCGCCGACTGCGTGCCGGCTGCGTTCCCGGGTTACAGCTGGCCGTCGAAGACGAAGCAGACCTCAGAAGCAAAGAAGGCCGAGATCGCCGCACTCGAAGAGTACGCCTTCACGCTCACGGGCGCGGACGACGAACGAAAAGGCATCCGCACCGACGGCTTCGTCATCATCAAGGGTGGCGAAATCATCTACGAGAAGTACGCGCGTGGCTGGGACGAGCTCAAGCCGCACCTCTCGTGGTCGGTGGCGAAGTCGGTGAGCAGCGCGCTGACGGGGGTCGCGGCGCAGCACGGGCTGCTGAAGCTCGAAGACTCCATCTGCGAGTACCTGCCGAACCAGAGCGAGGCGACCTGCAAAATCACCGTTCACCAGCTGATTCAGTTCAGCTCGGGCATCGACTGGCAGGAAGAGTACGAGGACCAGACGTACCAGGTGTCGAGTGTCATCGCGATGCTGTTCGGGGAAGGCCACCGCGACATGCTGGGCTTCATCACGAAGCACAGGTCGTACGCGGACCCGGGGGCGAAGTGGCGGTACTCGACGGCGGAAGCGACGGTGCTCGCGGCGGTCGCGAAGGGCTCGCTGGCGAAGAAGTACGGCGCCGACGACTGGGCGTGGTCGGCGCTGTTCGACGTGCTCGGCATGCGCGGCGTCACCCTCGAGGAAGACAAGCTGGGCACGCCGATGGGCGGCAGCCACTTGTTCGCCACGCCGCGCGACTACGCGCGCTTCGGGTACCTGTACCTGCACGACGGCTGCTGGGCCGGGAAGCGCGTGTTGCCCCAGGGCTGGGTGGCGAGCTCGACCACGCCGTCGACGCCTTTCATCATGTCGGCGGGCGAGAACGAGAAGACGCCCAGCGGGTGGATGTGGTGGCTGAACAAGGCGGCGGGGCCGGCGAAGGAAAAGCCGTGGAAGGACGCTCCGGACGATGCGTATTCGGCCATTGGCCACTGGGGGCAGTACGTGGTGGTGGTGCCCAGCGCGGACGTGGTCATCGTTCGCACCGGGGATGACCGTGCCAGCGGCATCGAGCTCAACAAGATGATTCCCCTCGCGCTGGCGGTGGCGAAATGAAGCGCGCATGGCTGGTGGCGGTGTGGATGGCTGCGGGCTGCGCGAGCCGCGAGACGGATCCGCAGACGTACGACAACAACGATGTCGAGCTCGCGGTGGGCAACTCGGCGCGCATGTCGTGCAGCTGTCTGTTCGTGATGAAGATGCCCACCGACTTCTGCGCGGCGTGGGTGAAGGCGTCCCCGAACGTCGCGAAGTTCAACATCGACCTCGACCGCAAGATTGTCGAAGCGACCGCGCTGCTCGATTTCGGCGCCCGCGCCCACTACGTCGACGACCGCCGGGGCTGCATTCTCGAGTAGTTATACAAAGGTTGTACAAAATGGTGGCGTCGAGGGGTGCGCCTGGTTAACGATTCAGGACCATGAAAACCGACGTGCTGATCATCGGAGCGGGCCCTGCCGGTTCCGTTGCCGGGGCGATGCTCGCGAAAGCCGGACGCCAGGTGCTGTGTCTCGAAGCGTCGGTGTTTCCGCGGTTCCAGATTGGCGAGTCGCTGCTGCCGCGCTGCAACGACATTCTGGAAGAGGCGGGGCTGCTCGACGCGGTGAAAGAACGGAACTTCATGCCGAAGCGGGCTGCGTTGTTTCTGCAGCGCGAAGAGCGTGAACGGTTCTCGTTTGCCGACATGTTTCCGGGTCAGCGGCCGGCGGCGATGCAGGTGCCGCGCGAAGACTTCGACCAGACGCTGGCGACGGCGGCGGCCAAGCTGGGCGTCGACTTGCAGTTTCAGCGCAAGGTCGACTCGGTGGCGTTTCATGGCACGCACAGCGTCGCGCAGGTGACGGACGTCGAGACGGGCGAGAAGACGGCGGTCGAGGCGAAGTTCGTGCTCGATTGCTCGGGCTACGGGCGGGTGCTGCCGAAGCTCCTGGGGCTCGAAAAGGACGCGCAGCTGGGCCCGCGGTGCGCGTTGTTCAGCCACTTCGAAGGGGATGTGCGGCCGCAGGGTCTGGACGAAGGCGACATCTGGGTGCTGATTCACCCTCGCGGGGTGTGGATGTGGATCATCCCGTTCAGCAACGGCCGCACCTCGGTGGGCGTGGTGGGTGACCGCGACCTGCTCGAGAGCGCGGGCGACAACGACCACGACCGGTTGATGGCGATGATTGCCGATGACCCGAACGCGGAGTCGCGGCTGCGCAATGCGCGGGTGGTGTTGAAGACGTCTCGGCTCGAAGGCTGGTCGGCGGCGGTGACGAACTTCCACGGGCCGGGCTGGGCGCTGACGGGCAACGCCAGCGAGTTCCTCGACCCGGTCTTTTCTTCGGGCGTGACGCTGGCGCTCGAGTCGGCGCACCGCGCGGCGAAGCTGGTCGACCGGCAGCTCAACGGTGAGGCCGTCGACTGGGACAAGGAATACACCGCCGTGATGAGCAAGGCCGTTGGCGTCTTCCGCACCTTCGTTCGCACCTGGTACTCGGGCGAGCTGCAGAAGGTGCTGATGCACAAGGGCAAGAACTTCAAGGTGAAGCAGGCCATCACCGCGGTGCTCGGCGGCTACGTGCTCGATGAGCGCAACCCGTTCGTTCGAAACGCCGACTCGATGCTGAGCGCGGCGCTGCGGTTCGCGGGTTAGCGCACCCTCGAGGGCCTGCCGTCACGCGACGTTCGGGCTGTCGTCGTCCTCGACGGGCCGCTGGAAGCACTGGCGGCCTTTGCAGCACGACTGGGCGTGCACGAAGTCGTCGTCGGGCCCGAACGATTCCATCGTGTTGAGGCACCAGTAGATTTCGGTTTCGGAATCGCCGCGCTTCCACCCTTCCCCGCCGGCGACGGCGCCGAAGCCGGACTTGGTGCGTAACAATTTGCAGACGTGAGGCACATTCTCGTCGCTCATGACTGCACTCCCGCGGCGGCGAGCACCGTCCGCGCGACGACCACCTTGAAGACTTCGACCTTGTGCTTGTTCTTCGCCAGGGGCTTCGCGCCCTGCATCGACGCGTCACCCGCGGCCTTCGCCACTGTGATGTCGACCTCTTTGCCCACCAGCGCGGCCTCGGCCGCCGTCGCGCGGTACGGCGTCGCTGCGGCAGCGCCGAGGATGATTCGCGCCGACTGCACCTTCTTCCCATCGAGCACCAGCGACACGCCGACATCGGCGATGGGCCAGTCGAACGACTCCTTCGCGCCCTGCTTGAGGTAGGCGCTGCGGCTGTTCTGCGCGGGCGGCGGCAGCGTCACCGCGGCGACCAGCTCGCCCGGCTTCAGCACCGTCTCGCCCAGCATGTTCGTCTCGGGCGTCGTGAAGAACTCTTCGAGCTTCACCGTCCGCGCGCCGCCCTTGCCCTGCAGCACCACCGACGCATCCAGAGCGACCAGCGCCGTCGCCAACGTCGACGGGTGCACCATCGCGCAGCTGCTGTTGCCGAACAGCGCGTGGTGCTCGTTCTCACCGTCCAGCGCGAAGCAGACCGCGCCGCCGCGTTTTTTGCAGGTGAAGAGCGCGTTGCGGAAGTACCAGCAGCGCGGGCGCTGGGCGAGGTTGCCGCCAATCGTCGCCATGTTCCGCACGTTCGGGGTGGCGACGTGCGACGCGGCCTCGGCGAGCGCGGCGTATCGAAACTTCACCACCGGTGATTCCGCGAGCTCGACCAGCTTCGTCAGCGCGCCAATGGTGAGGCCCTTCGTCGCGTCGTCCTTGATGCCGCCGAGCTCTTTTACTTCACGCAGGCCAACCAGCCGCGACGGCGCCTCGAGGTTTTCCTTCATGCGGTCGAGCAGGTCGACGCCCCCCGCGTGCGCGACGGCACCTTCGACCGAGAGCAGTTCCAACGCTTCGGCCACCGAGCGCGCCGACGAGAATTCGAATGCGTTCATGACAACCTCCCCAGGGCCTTCAGCACGGCTTGCGGTGTCATCGGCAGCTCGCGAATGCGAACCCCGATGGCGTTGTAGACGGCGTTGGCCACCGCGGCGGCCGTCGCGATGTTCGCGGGCTCACCAATGCCGTGGACGTCGGTGTTGGTCTTGCCGACGTATTGCTCGAGCAGGACGACGTCGACGGTGGGCGCTTCTCTCGACCCCAGAATCTTGTACGTGTCGAGCGTGGGGTTGAGCATTCGCCCCGTCTTCGCGTCGAGCACCCGGTTCTCGTACAGCGCCCAGCTGACGCCGTGAATGACGCCGCCGTTCACCTGGCTCTGCACGGCCAGCGGGTTCAAGACGCGGCCGCAATCGTGAACGCCGAGCACGCGATCGACGTGAATGACGCCCGTCTCGGTGTCGACGGTCACCCAGGCGAACTGCACGCCGCCGTAGCCACCCGCCGGGGGTCCTCCGCCGTAGTCGGCCGGACGCGTTGCCTGCGCCGACAGCTGCTCGCGGCCCAGCATCGCCAGCGCCTTCTTCAGCGGCACCGCGGTGCCCTTCTCGACCTGCACCGCGCCCTTCGCAAGAGACAGCTGCTCGGGCTTCACCTTCATCTTCACCGCGAGCGCTTCGAACAGTTCCGTTCGCAGCTTGAACGCGGCGAGGCGCACGGCAGGCGTGATGCCGACCAGCGTCTTCGAGCCACCGGACGACGGGCCGATGGGGAACTGCGTGTCGCCGATGCGCATCGTCACGTCGGCGGCCTGCAGCCCGAGCTCTTCGGCGACGATGAGCGCGAGCGCGGTGCGCGTGCCGGTGCCGATGTCCATCACGCTCGACAGCAGCTCGACCGAGCCGTCTTTCGTCAGGCGAAGCTCGCAGCTGCTGTCCATGTCGACGAAGCGACCCCAGATGGACTGCGCGACGCCGAGGCCCTGCTTCTTCACCGACTTGTCTGAGCCGGGCGCGCGGCGCGAGGACCAGGAGGCCCGCTCTGCTCCGACGCGGCGCTGAACTTTGCGCGCTTCGCGATCGACTTCGGGCGTCTCGGACACGTCGAGCTGGTCCCTGAGCACGAGAGGATCCACCTTCAGCTTCTCGGCGATTTCGTCGATCAGCTGTTCCATCGCGAATGCGCCTTGCGGCATGCCGGGCGCACGGAAGGCAGCGGCCGCTCCGGCGTGGGTGAAGACGTCGTACTGCTCGGAAACGAAGTTCTGCGACGCGTACATCTTTTCGGCAAACGAGCCGACGCCTGCACCCGTCGCGATGCCGCCCGTGCCCCAGCTGGCAACCTGCACCGCGCTCAGCGCGCCTGTCTTCGTCGCGCCAACCTTCACCGTCTGAATCGTCGACGGCCGGTTGCCGCCCGCGACGTGCTCTTCGTCGCGCGACAACATCAAGCGCACCGGCCTGCCGGATTTTTTCGAGAGGTGGGCCGCGACGATGCCCGAATGGCCGGCTCCGAACTTGGCGCCAAAGCCTCCGCCCATGAACTCACTGATGACACGCACCTGGCTCTTCTTCAGGTCGAACACCGCCGAGAATTCATCGCGCGTCGTCGCGGTGCCCTGCGTAGAGGCGTAGACGGTGAGCAGCTCGGGCTGGAAGTCGACCACCACCCCGTGCGTCTCGAGCGCCGAGTGCGTCTGCACCTGCGTCTTGAACTCGCCCTGCACGGTGAATGCGGCCTCGGTGAATCCACGCTTCACGTCACCGCGCGTCTTCGTCGACGGGCCCCGCACGTTGCCTTTCTGCTCGAGGCCCCTGGCCGCGCCGCCACCGCCTGCACTGCCGCCCATGTCGACAGGGCCGGCGTAGACCAGCGGCGCGTCTTTCATGCGCGCGCCTTCGAGCGTCGGCGACGCAGGCAGCACCTCGTAGTCGACCTTCACCTTCCGCGCGGCATCCTCGGCCTGCCCCTGCGTTTCGGCGGCGACGGCGGCGATGACCTGGCCGACGTAACGCACGCGCGGGTACTTCGACTTGCTCTTCTCGAGCGACGGGTCGCGCAGCTTCGCGCCTTCGATGGCGGTCTCGACGACGTGCACGACCTTCACGCCCGGCATCGTCTCGGCTTCCGACGTGTCCACCGACAGCACCAGCGCATGCGCGTGCGGCGAGCTGATTCGCTTCGCGTACAACATGCCGGGCAGCTGGATGTCGAAGGTGTACTTCGCGGCGCCAGTGACCTTCAGCGCGCCATCGAGGCGCGGGGTCGACTTGCCGACGACCGAGAGCTCGGCGTTGGTGCCCCACTGCGGCGGCTCACCGGCGGGCACATCGCGCACTTCGCGGCGCAGCGATTCTGAGGCGATGCCCAGCAGCAGCCCGGGTCCCTTCGGGCCAGCGACGGCGCCATGCATGGTGAGTGAGCCGGGCGCCGCGGGCTGGCCGGCAGCGGCGAGGGTGGCGGCGAAGACCTTCGGGTACGTGCCGCAGCGGCAGAGGTTGCCCGCGACGGCGCCCTTCACGTCGTCCAGAGACGGCTTCGGGTTCTTCGCGAGCAGCGCGGTGCAGCTCATCACCATGCCGGGCGTGCAGAACCCGCACTGCAGGGCGTCATGCTCGACGAAAGCCTTCTGCAGCGGCGTGAGCGTGTTGCCCTTCGCGAGCCCTTCGATGGTGGTGACCTTTCGGTTGCCGACGTCGAGCGCGAGGGTGAGACACGAATTCACCGGCACCCCGTCGAGGTGAACCGTGCATGCCGAGCAGGCGCCGCGGTCGCAGACGAGCTTGGTGCCGGTGAGGTGAAGGCCGGTGCGCAGCGCCTCGGCCAGCGTGGTGCGCGGCTCGATGCGAACGGTCTGCTTCTTTCCGTTCACCTGCAGCGCGACTTCGACGGCCGCGGGGCCGACGACCTTCGGGCCGGGGGCCGCCAGCGCATCGGGTGAGACGACCGCGACGGCGCCGCTGATCGCCGAGCCCTTGAGAAAGCCACGGCGCGAGAAGTCGGACATGCATCACCTTTGAAAAGGGGG
>JAYUXE010000203.1:0-5716 GCA_043753165.1 Archangiaceae bacterium
CGGTCGGCCTCGAGCGTCAAGCATTCCTGCAACAAGCAGTTGAAGTGATCGTTGACGGACTTCACCTTGTCCGAAGCGAAGCCGCCGGCGCCCTTCCCTGCCGAGAAATCCTTGAACACCCATTCGCCGTTCAGCTTCTTCTCGAGCTTCCGGCACGCGCCCGCGCCCGACTTCGCGTCGTATGCCGCGCAGATCTTGTCGAGGTCTGCCGGCCGGGCGTACGGCCGCTTGTCTGCGGGAAGCACGGCTGCTCCGAGGCGCATCTCTTTCAACGCCGCGGCCGCCGCGCCTTCTGAATCGCCGGACGCCATCGCGAGCGTCGCCGTCGTCTTCAGCGCCTTCCGCCGAATCGACGTGCAACGCACTTCCGTGCACTCGGACTCGACCTTCTTCAACAGCCCATCGACCTCGCCGCTGCGCGTCCGATCTGCAAGCGCCGCGACCAGCTTTGCCCACGCCACGCGCGACAACATCAACCTGTCCTTCTGCCGCCGGTACACGCCCGCTGCCGCATCGAGGCACGGCGCGGCCGCCCGCTTCGCCTCGGCCTGCTGCACGCACGCGTCCGCCTCGCGCACCGTCTTGATCTTGTCGCTCAGCGTCGCCACCGACGCGCCTTTGATCTTCCCCACCGCCTTCAACGCGGCCAGCGCCTTGTTGCGGCACGCGTCGACCTTCTCGGGCCCGCAGGTCTTCAACCACCGTTCGGCCGCCTTCACTGCCGACGCGACGTCCCCTTCCGCCATCGCCACCTTGAACGAGAGCTCGACCGCCTGGGCCTGCTCGGGAGGTGACAGATCTTCCGCGACCTCGATCGCCCCGACCGAGATCGTCTTCGCGTCTTCGAGGCTCTTCGTGGCGAGCGCGCGTTTGCCGCCGACGAGCAGGTCTTTCAGCTTCGCGCGGGCCTCGGCTTCGGCCTGGGCAGACAGCGAGCGTTCGACGGCCTGCTCATCAGGAGCCACCGCTTCGACCGGCTTCGGAGGCGGCGGTGGCTTCTCGGGCTCCCACGCGGTGGCGAGATCCTTGTCCGATGCCTTCGGCATGTCCGAGACGCCAGCGTCTTCGGGCGTGCGATCCACCTCAGCGACCTCGAGGTCGGTGCCGGGGGGAAGGTGCTGGGTCTCGGCGCAGGCGAGGGGCAGCCACAGGACGACGAAGAGCAGGCGGCGCATCGGCAGCCCTTCAGACCCAACTTCGGCACAATTTTCCAGCGGGTAGTTTTCAGTGTGCTACGCAAGTCGCGGTCTTTTTCCCGAGGGGTGCATGGCTGAAGTGCTGTCGCTCGCGGTTGGAGATCGGGTGGTCTACCCGAACCAGGGCCTGTGCAAGGTCACGGGCATCGAGGTCAGAGAGATCGGTGGGCAGAAGCTGTCGTTCGTCTCGCTGCAGCGCGAGGAAGACGGCTCGAAGGTGATGGTGCCCGAGGCGAAGGTGGTCGCGATTGGCGTGCGCAAGGTCGCCGACATCGACGAGGTCACCCGGGTCTTCGCGTTCCTCAAGTCCGACTCGGACAAGGCGTCGCTTGACTGGAAAGCGCGCGCGCGCGCGAACGTCGAACGCATGTCGACAGGCGGCTTGATGGGCCTGATCGAAGTCGTGAAGGGCCTGCAGGTGCTCAGTGAGCTGCGGCCGCTGCCGACGAAAGAACGTGAGCTCTACAACGACGCGCGCCACCTGCTGGTGACGGAGCTCGCAGCGAGCCTTCACTGCAGCGAGGCCGACGCCGAAGACACCGTCGACGTGGTGCTCTTCCCGCCTGGAAAAGAACGCCCGAAGCGCCTGGCCGAAGAGTTCCGCGCGGCAGGCGAAGGCGACGACGATCTGGGGCTCGAAGGCGATCTGCTGGGCATCGATGGCGAAGGCGCCGAAGAGCCGGCCGAAGCCGAAGCGACCGAAGAGACGCCGGAAGAAGGCAGCGAAGAAGAAGGCGAGGACGGCGAAGAGAAGCCGAAGAAGAAGCCGGCCGCTGCTGCTGCTGCTGCGAAACCCGTCGCGGCGAAGAAGCCGTCGATGTTGAGCGATCTGGAAGTGACGGCCCCCGCTGCGATGCCCCTGGCGATGCCGTTGCCGCGCAAGCGGGGCCGGCCGCCGAAGCCGAAGCCGTTGATCACCGAGCCGCCTCCGCCGCCGAAGAAGCGCGGGCGTCCTCCGAAGCCGAAGCCCGAAGTCACCGAGCCCGTGGAAGCGAAGAAGCGCGGGCGTCCCCCGAAAGACGCGGCCAAAAGCGAGCCTGTCGCTGCCGCAAAGAAGAAGAAATGATCCGCGTCGTCACCTTTGACGAGTTCGACCCGAAGACGGTGAAGGATCTCTGCAAGATCCTCTACACGGCGTTCGCCGTGGGCTCCGAGCACTCGGGCACCATGCCTCCGCCGGCTGGCTTCAACGAGCCGTACGACGCGGGGAAATTGCTCGAGGCCGCTCCGGCGGTGCGGGCGTTTCAGGACGACAAGATTCTGTACCTGACGACGCGGAAGCTCGCGCCGCGCAAGCTCTTCACGGGCGAAGCGCCAACGTTCGGCGTCTCTCAATACAATTCACAGCGCGCGCTGCTGAGCACGTCGACGGTCAAGAACGTGAACGAGAACGTGAAGATGGTCGCGCGCTTTGCGATGCAGGAGCTCGGGCACTGCTTCGGCGTACACCACTGCCTCGACCCACGCTGCGCGATGTATCCCCACTGGACGCCGTCCTTCCCCGCGGGTGAAGCGTCGTTCTGTGTCTTCTGCCGCGATCAAGTCGACCAGAAGGTGCGGGCGGCGAAGTCCTGAAGTTCTCCTGGCTCGAAGGCGCCGCGCTGGCCGTCGTCGCGCTCGCCTGTCTCGTCTTCCAGGTGCGCATGCCGACCCGCGCGGTCGACGAGGCCGACTACCAGGCCATCGCGCAGGTGCTCACTGCGGAAGCGAAGCCCGGCGATGTCGTGCTGCTGCACCCGTGGTGGTCGGAACGCGCGCGCATCTACGTGCCTGCGGGGCTTCCCGTCGTTGGCTACCAGGGCTCCGACACCGATTCTCTCGAGCTGTTCGCCCGCGTCTGGGTGTTGTCGCAGCCGCGCATGGGCAGCGCGCTCGAGACGAAGAATCCCGAGGTCGGGCCTGCGCGCGACTTCCACCACCTTCGGCTGCAGCTGTTCGAGAACAAGCAGTACCGGGCGCCGAAGTGGGACGCGCGAATGTCGCTGGCGCAGGCGAAGGTGTTTGTCGAAGCGCCCGATGGCTCGCGCACGGACTGCCGGTGGGACGGCCGGGCGCATCGATGTGAGGGTGGCTCGGAAGTCGCCATCGAATGGCACGAAGTGAAGTTCCAGCCGCGCCAGTGCATCAAGCTGTACCCCCCGGGCGGCGCCGCGAAGCTGGTCGCAGAATTCTCGAACGTCCCCGCGTTCGCGGCCGTCGGGCTTCGCGCGGGCCTCACGTGGGATCGCGGCTTCTTCCACATGCCCGAGCTCACCCCGGTGGAGATGGGCGTCAACGTGAACGGCAACGCGACGACGTCGCTGACGATTCCGGTGGGCGTCGAAGGCTGGCTGGCGGCCGATGGCTTAGGTGTCCCTGACGCAGCAACGGTTCAAGTCTGGTCCCGCTCGGTGAACCCCAGCTACCGCGAGCTCTGCTTCGAGCTGTACGGGCTGGAGGCGAAGCCGTGAGCAAGTGGTCGCTGGACGTTCGCATCGGCCTCGCGCTCTTCATCGCGGGCCTCGGCGCGTTGCTGTTCACCGAGCAGCCGGTGGGCTTCACGCGCGACGAGTCCGTCTACTTCTACGCGGCCGAGAACCACGCGCGCTGGTTTCAGTCGCTGCTGCAGAGCCCGACGACCGCCGTGACGGACGCGGCCATCACGGGGGCGTACGACTACAACCACGAGCACCCGGTGTTGATGAAGAACCTGTTCGGGCTCTCGTACCTGCTGCTGACCGAGAAGCTCGGGCTGCTGCGGCCCGCGGCGGGGTTCCGGTTTCCAGCGTTTCTGTTTGCGGCGTTGATTCTTCCACTCACCTACGCGCTGGGCCGCCGGATGTTCGGGCGCGCGGCCGGCATCTTCGCGGCGGTGAGCTTCTTCCTCGTGCCGCGGCAGTTCTTCGAGGCGCACCTGTCGTGCTTCGACGTACCGATCACGACGATGTGGCTCTTGACCATCTACTGCTTCTTCCGCGCGCAGGAAGAGAAACGGTGGTGGCTGTACACCGGGCTGTCGTTCGGGCTCGCGCTGTCGACGAAGCACAACGCGCTGTTCCTGCCGGTGGTGGTGACGCCGTTTGCGCTGGTGCTCGGCTGGCTGGCGTCGAAGGGCAAAGAAGCGGCGCGCGCGAAGTTCCTCGAGGTGAACGCGATCTTCCTGGGTGGAGCGGTTCTCTACGGCGTGATGGCCGTCGCGCAGGGCAGCGACGCGTTCGTGAAGAAGTTCATTCTGCTCAGTCCGGCGACGCTGTTGTTCGTGGCGATGGCTTGCCTGGGCTTCTGGCGGCTGTGGCGGTTGCGGGCGGAGGACGAGAAGACGTTTCGGGCGATCGCTCCGCTGGTCGCGATGGCGGTGCTCGGGCCCGTCATCTTCTATCTGCACTGGCCGTATCTCTGGGCGCACCCCGTCGACCGGACGGCGTGGTTCCTCAGCTTTCATGCAACGCACAACCACTACGCGTGGTTCTACCTGGGCACGGTGTTGCGCGAGCCGCCGTTTCCTCTCGAGTACGTGGTGGTGAAGACGGCGCTCACCGTGCCGACGTCGCTGTTCGTGCCGATGGTGCTGGGCTTCGGCTGGGTTCTCGTGCGGGCGGTGCAGCGAAAAGCGACGATGCTCGAGCTGCTGGTGGCGGCGAATGCGGTGCTGAGCATCGCGGTGATTTCCGCTCCGTCGGTGCCGCACTTCGGTGGCGTGAAGCACTGGTTCCCGTCGATGCCTTTCCTCGCGATGTTGGCGGGTGGCTCGCTGATGCGTGGGGCGGCGGGCCTGCACACGCTGGTCGCGAAGAAGGTGTCTGAACGGACGGTGTTCGCGGCGTTGGCGGTGTTGGTGGGGTTTGCTCCGTTGATTGCGACGGCGCGGGTGTTTCAGTACGGCACCAGCGCGTACTCGGAGCTCGCGGGCGGACTTCCGGGCGCCGCGGGGCTGGGGATGCAGCGGCAGTTCTGGGCGAACAACGTGACGGGCGTGCTCGATTGGCTCAACGCGAACGCGAAGCCGGGCGAGCGCGTGTACTTCCACGAGTGCCACAACCTGCAGACGCGCGACTACCAGCGAAACGGCATGGTGCGAAACGACGTGCGGTTCGTGGGCTCGCCGTTCGAAGCGGACATCGTGCTGTACCAGTACCATCAGGAATTCCGCGAAGCCGAGTTCAACACCTGGCAGGCGTTCGGGACGCAGCGGCCGGTGACGGGTCTGTACCTCGACGAGACACCGCAGATCGTCGTCTACCGCCGCGGCGGGTAGTTTTCAGAAGCGCCTGACGACGCTCGATTGCCTTTCGCGGGTCCCGATTCGTCGGGTGGTTCGTCGTTCACCGCCCCGGGCGCCTCTCCGCGCAGAATCTGGGAAATCGCCGCCGCCTGCAGAGCGTCGTTGCGGGCGTCATCCATTCTCCAGGCAACCAGAAGCCCGAGCGCCGCAGCCCAACCGGCAGGAGCCAGACCGTGGAACGCTCGTCGTCGTGCCCTTGTTCGGCGCACGGAGTCACCCGGCGCATCGCGAATCGAGCGGAGAGTTCCCCTCGCGAGCC
>JAYUXE010000204.1:0-5713 GCA_043753165.1 Archangiaceae bacterium
CTCGCATCCACCACGGTCGAGCAGTTGTGGCACCAAATCCAGCCTGGGCCGCCCTTCGCTTTCGCGGGAGGGTTCGGGTCGTACGGCGGCTCGTCGAACGGCCGCATCATCGCCTCGATGGCCTCGAGATTCGCGAACGCCTCGGGAGATGCATCGAACGGCGGAAAAACGCCAGCCGCGCCGCACAAATCGTCGTCAATCAGCTCGCGATGCCGTCCCGTCGTCCCGTCATCGTCCATCGTCCCGTCCCGTCCGTCGTCACCGATAGGCGAATGGTGAGGGAGAGGATGCGGCGGGACAGCGCTGGACTGCGGCGACAGGCGAGCGGCGACAGGCGAACGGCGCGGAGTCGGAGCGGACGGGACGGGACTGATTGTACAGGTGTCCTCGGCGGCCCGATTGTTAAGAAGTGTTAAGACGCTCGATTGTGGGGCCAAATCTATGGCGTCCTTGCGCGCGGATATGGCGTGAAAAGCGTCGGCGCAGCGCTCGACACTCTCCTCGTTCGCAAACCAGAGAACACTCGGGTCATGCGGCCGACGCAGGCACACGGGGCAGCGGACGCCTGATTCGACCATCGCTTCTTTGATTCCGTTCATGGGCTTTCTCCGAACATCGGCAGTTGTCCCGCGCGGGCATCGCGAAGGGTGAGTCCCTGGGCTTCGGCTCGCAGCCGCTCACGGGCGACAGCGGCATATACCTCGGATTTCTCGATGCCGATGAAGCGGCGGCCGAGGCGGAGGCATGCGACGCCGGTGGTGCCGCTGCCAGCGAAGGCGTCGAGCACCAGTTCGCCGGGATCGGTGAAGTCCGAGACGAGCGACAGCATCAGGTCGATCGGTTTCTGCGTTGTGTGGCATCGATCCGCGCGCTCAATGCAGTGAATCCAGATCGCCGGACGACCGCCGCCGTTCCAGCGCTTCTTGCCGAGCGGGTGCGCGATGACGATCGCCTCCGCACCGTTGGCGGGCCGATCGCCCGTCAGTTGCGGCATGGCGTCGGGTTTGATCCAGAGGCCGTGACGAAGCGGCGGCAGGTTGTTGGCGCGCATCGCGAGCCGCCAGTTGTCCGCGCCCTCCTGATCACAGAAGACCAGCGTCCAGCGGGTGGCGATTCGAGCCGCGGCGCCCGCCAATCCGTCGAGGTCGCGAGGCGTCAGCGACGCGAAGCCGAAGCCCTCGCCAGAGCCCTGACCGGCCTTGCGCCCCGGCTTCGCCACCTGCGACTTATGGATCTGCCCGACCGCGTGAACGTGCTCCGAATACGGCGGGTCTGTGATGACGTGCGCCACGGCCTTGTCCGGAATCGTCGGCAGGACTTCGAGGCAGTCGCCCTCCACAACCACCCAGTCCGCTTCGCCCACCAGCACCTGCGCGAGAGTTCCTTCGCGCGCGCTCATGCCGACACCGCCTGTCCGCACGAAGCGCAGTGCGCCCGCGCCGTGATTTCGATTTCCACGCCGTATTCGCGAATGCCGCCGCGCCGCTGCGCGTAGGCCCAGGTGATGCGTTCGTCGTTGTCGGACTTGAGTCCGAAGGCGTCGGCGACCCCATCACGAACCGCCTTCATCGCACTCGCGTTGCCGTCGGTGTCGAGCGGCCGCGGGGCGATGCGGGTCAGCGTGACGAGGAGGCCAGCGCCCGACAGCAACCACTCGGAGTCAGCGAGGTTGTTGCGACGCATCTCGGCTTCTGTCGCCCACTTCGCCGCGAACCGGTGCGCCTTCGTGCGTGCGGCCTTTTCTCGCCAATGAACGTGCGCGTTGTCGCCGCTGACGGCGCGGATCAGGAGGGTGGTTTTCATTGGCCACCCTCCGAGAGCGAACTCAGTGCATCGAGATAGGCCTGCGCCGCGTCTGCTTCGTGCCCGAACGAACCCAGGTGCACGAGGCGGCCGTTGATGCTGATGTTCGCGCGCCAACTCTTCATCTGGACATGCCAACTCACTCCACGAAACTGGCTTGACGCCCCGCGGGCCTTGCGGGACTTCGAAATTGCGAGCCGATGCTTCGCGCCGCGCGGGTGGCGGCCCTTCGCGACCTTGTCGGCGTTGTTGTCCGCCACGGTGCCCAGGAACAGATGCGCTGGATTTACACAGCGAGGGACGTCGCAACGATGCAGAACCCAAAGTCCCGGAGGGATGGGTCCATTCGCGAATTCGTAGGAGACGCGATGCGCCATCAGTACGGGGCCACTCTTGCCCGGCGACGACATTCGTCCGTAGCCCTGTGTCGAAAGACCCGCCCGCCACAGCCAGCACTCGCTGGGATCGCACTTGTGGACCTTCTCCCAGAAACGATCAGCAAGAGAGCGTCGGTTCACGGCGTCCACTCCCGCTCCAGCTTGTAAATGCTCGCCTCGCCCCTTGGCGGATCAACCAAAATCCAGTGCTCGGAATTCATGCCCGTGATGTCGATGCTCAGCGGCACCCCAGGCGGGACGTTGCTTCCCCAGCGAGCGCGGAGACTGGCAAGCGTCTGGCCTGCGGTGGTGGTGTGGCTCTGCGATGCGTGGCCGTCGGCGGGGTTCAAAACGGGGCCTCCGGAGTGGGCTCAGGGTTCGCATCGGGATGCAGAGCAATCCACCGGTCGTCGATGCGGTCGTGCACGCCCCACCAGATGGCGGCCAGCTCATCGTCGAGGGCCTTCACCTTCGCGTCGTGGTCGACGGCGGACACCAGTGAGCGCTCGAGCAACGACTTCTGCGCCATCAGCTTCGGGCGGACGGTGAGCATCCGCGTCGCCTGGTAGTCGCGGAACGCTTCGTTGCCCGCGGGCGAACCCTTCGGCAGGGCGAGGATGCGCGTGAGCAGCAGCGCGTGGACGTCGTCGGGGTGTGAGCGCTTCATGAAGGGCTCCCGTTGCGAACCATGCCGGCCAACTTGTGAAATTCGAGATCGAGCGCGACGCCTGACTGCCCCGAGGTCTGCTTGAGCACGTGCACGCGGAGGGTGTCCTCCGACGCGCCGCGGGTGAGCGCGAGAGCCACGCGGGCCATGCGCTCCACTCCAGAACTGAACGCGAAGTCGGAGAGCTTCGGGTCCGCCTCGCCGCCCTCGCGGCGCTTGAGGTGGCACGCGACCACCACCGGCACGCCGTAGAGCTTCGCCAGCGCGCGGAGCTGCTGAAGCACGTCGGTGATGTCGAGGTCGTGCCGGTCAGTGCGGCTCAGCCGAATCTCGCCGAGGTGGTCGACGACGATGCACTTCACGCCGTGGCGAACAATCATCTGCCGCGCGCCGGCCACGATGTCGGCGGTGGTGAGCGCCGGCCGGTCGTCGATGACGAAGTTCTTCATCACGTCGTAGACCGCGCCCGCTCCGGCATCGAGTCGTGACTTCTGTCCGGGCGACAGCGGCTTCGTCTGGAGCACGAAGAGCGGGATGTCGCAGGCGTCGGCGGTGAGCCGCTTCGCCACCCACGAGCGCTCGTCTTCGAGGCTGAAGACGCCGACCTTGACGCCGCGGGTCCCGAGGTTGCGGAGGATGCTCGCGAGCAGCGCGGACTTTCCGACGCCCGGAAGCGAGCCGATGATGGTGAGCGTCTTCTGTAGCCCGCCGATGAACTCGTCGAGCTTCGGGATGCCGGTCGGGATGACCTGTGTCACCTCGCCGCGCGCCACGGCTTCAAGGTGATCCATCAGCGCCAGCACGTCGCCCTCAGCCGTGCGCGACGTGACTTCGCGGCACTGGACGGATTCGAGCGCGCGCTGGGCCTCGCCGACGACTGCAGCCAGGTTGCTGGTGGTGTCCTGCGCCATCAGCGCCACGCGCCTCAGGGCCTTCACGATGCGGCGCCGTTGGGCCGTGTCGGCCATCACGGAGAGCTTCTGCTGGGGCGGGGCCAGTTCCGACGCCAGCAGCGCGTCGACGAGCTCGGGGCGGGCGATGTCGGGCAGCAGCTTCGCCACCGCGAACAGGTCCGGCACGGTGCCGGCCGCCAGCATGGACTTCACGACGCCCCAGATGCGCCCTGCGTCGATTCCGACGAAATCGCTGGCGTCAATGTCGTGGGCGTCAACGGCCGCCTGGGTGGCTGGCATGTCGATGCCCGCGGCGGTGGCGACGGCGGCGATGGTGGCGACTTCGAGGGTTTTCACGAGAAATTCTCCGGGTACGGGTCGAGGGCGGTTTTGACGGGCGGGGTCGGGGTGGTCGTCGGCGGGCCGGCAGACATCGCGATCCCTGCTTCGACGTGGTCGCTGTCGCGAAACCACAGCGTGAGCTTGAGGTACTTCGTGCGCCGCTCGTTCTCGCCGTGATGCCAGGGGCTTCTGGCGTACCCGTCGAGCGATCGGCAGAGGTCTTCCTCGCTGAAGTCCTTCAGGCGCGCCTGAATCAGCCGCCGCCGCTTCTCGTCGAGCTTCGAAGTCGGTGACTTGGCGGCGGTCTGGTACTTCGCGAAGACTCTTTCGGCTGGCCCGTCGACCGGCGTCGACGAGGTAGTTTTTAAAGATGACCGATGTCCGATGTCCGATGCTTCGGGGGGCTTCGGGACGGCTTCCGAACGAAACGCATTTGGGTTCGGGCCAGCTTCGGGCTCTGCTTGAGCAGGTGCTTGAGCAGGCGTCGAACTCGCCCCCGAACGGGGTTGAGCGGTTCCGTCGCGTTCTTTGCGGGCTGCGGCGCTCGCCTTTCCGCCGGCCGATCCCTTCTCGCGGGCCACCAGGCGGGCCCTGATGGGCGCGAAGTATCGACTCATGCCGCGCACCCGGAAGCCGTCCGGACGGGCCTCAAGCAGCCCCAGCATCCGGCAGGAATCGACGTTGACGGGTCTGCCGAAGGCGATTTCAAGCCGGCCGGCAACCTCTTCCCGGCTCAACACCACCTCGTCCTTTCCTTGCCGCAACAGCCGCTCGAGCTCGCGAGGGTCACCACAGGCCTCCCAGAACTCCGCGAGCGAACCGAGGGCGTGCTGATAGGTGACGCCCACCATGGTCGAAAGGGTGGCGGCTCTGGGCTTCACCGCGCGGTCGAGCTGCGTGAACGGCAGCGGGTCGCTGTTGGGGTGGTCGCTCATTTCGCCCCTCGCGCGCAGCTGCGGTGGTCGTGCCCTTCGGTGGCGGCCCGCTCGGAGCGCGTCGGGCGTTCGTGCGTGCTCAAGACGGCACCCCGCTACCCGACAGGATTCGCCGCCATCGGCGCTTTGGATCCGAACGAACAGCAGCCTTGCGCGCACGCCTCTCGCGATCATGCTCACCACCAGCCGTGAGCCCCATGTCGACGAAGCCCGCCGCGCGCAGCGAAACGCCCGGCTCTTCAGGAAGCGTGTACGTCCACGCCTCGACGTAGCCGAGCGCCTTCCCGGCTCGGCACATCGCGCCGTAGAGCATCGAGCAGGCGTTGGGGCTGCCGTCTGTGGCGACGCGGCCGATATTCAGGCGACCGGTCTTCTCCCAGACCTGCGGCCCGTTCGAGGCGACCGCAACGCCAATCATCGCGCCCGTCGCGTCAACGACGGACACGGCAAACCGGGCGCCGTTGAATTCGGGCAGGTGGCGGTGGTGCTCGGCGACCCACTTCTTCGCTGCTTTGATGGTGCAGGGCCAGACGCGGAGTGCGCTCATTTCGCCGTCCTCCGCTGGTACTTCGAGGGGCGGAAGCCGAGGCGGTACGAGCGGCCGACCGGCATCATCACGCCCGTCAGCGGGTTCCGGACGTAGTGCGGCTTCGTCGTCGCCTGGTGGAAGACGCCGAACTTCGGAATGGCGACGGT
>JAYUXE010000205.1:0-5702 GCA_043753165.1 Archangiaceae bacterium
TACCGCGCAGGCCTCGACGACAAGGCGCCCGTCACCGATGCCGAGGTCAAAGAGTTCGTTGCCACCGCGGTTCCCGAGCTCCGCCGCGAGTCCGTCACCGTGATGATGAAGCGCGCCGCCGCCGCCGAAGTCGACCAGTCGATGGAACAGCGCGAGCAGACCGTGATGGGCCTGCGCATGAACAAGAGCAGCGCCGACACCTTCAAGGTGATGGTCGGCTTCGGTGCCTTGCTGGTGCTGGCGATGGCCGGCCTCACCGCCTTTGCCTTCATCCGCAAGCCGGCCAACGGAAATGGCACGCGGCCTCCGCCGCGCACCAAGACCAACACGGGGACCCCGCCAGCCGAGCGCGAGGGCTGAAAAACGCAGTCTTAAGGCGGTGCCTTGGAACAGTATTTCGCCTCACTCTCGAAGCGGCAGACGATGCTGCTCCTGACTGCCGTGACGTTCGGCGGGGCCAACTGCGTCGAAGCGTTCGATCACCTTCCCGACGAAGAAGGCGAGCTGCTCAAGCACCGCGCCGCATCGCTGCTGCAGATCTCGCGCGACAAGCGCATTCCGTTTCTCGTTCAGGAAATCAAACGGCTCGTCACCGCGCGCCGCCGCCAGCTGGCGTCGGTGGATCCCGCCCGCCTCGCAGCCGTGCTCGGCAAAGAAAGGCTCGCTCTCGTCGAAGTCGTGCTGCACGCGCTGCCTTCGGCGCTGGCCGACTCGGTTCGAAAGGAAGTGCCGGGCGAGCCGTTGAAGCTGAAGCGCGAAGTGCGGCCCGACGTTCTGTCGATCATCCGATGGAAGCTCGAAGAGGCGATTCGTCAGACGGCGCCGAAGGGAGCAGGGTCCTTCAAATTCTCAGACCTGGTCACGCTGCAGTCGCGCGAGCTGCTGACGATCGCCGACCGCATGGGGGCCCGCGCGCTCGCCACGGCGATCGCCGGCCTGCCCGACGCCGACCGCGAGGCATTTCTCGGGGCGCTTCCGCCCGACCAGCGATCGCTGGCCCAACGTGCGTCGGACGCCGGCAAGACGCGCAAGCTCACCGAAGAAGACTCGCGCACGGTGCTCGAGATGCACAACGCGTTGAATGAGCCTTCGAATGGCATGCGCAGCGCGGGTGCCCAGCGGCTCGCCCGGGCCGCGCTGGCGCACGGGTCCGCCTTCGCGGCGACGCTCATTCAACGCAACTCGGGCGAGTTCGGGAAGCTGCTGATCCGCTGGATTCGCGAAGAAAAGAACAAGCCCGTGCGCGGCGACGGGGGCCGCATGGACATCGTCGAGCAGATGGAAAGGCTGGCCCAGCGCGGGGTCATCGATCGGCCGATGCGTTTGCCGCCGCCCGTCGCCAGGCCGCCGCACCCATCGGGGGTGATGCCGGGTGGGCAGCTGGTCGCTCCGCGGCCGGGCGACAAGAGATCCGCCGTGCTGGGCCCGCCACCCGAGAAACGCACCCCCACGTCCGACCGATCGCGGCCCGCGACTTCCGACCTCGCCCGCCCGCCGACGTCAGATCGTTCGCGCCCTGCAACGTCCGATCGATTCCGCCCCGTGTCTGCCCCGGTTCCCATCGTCCTCGAGCCGCGCCGCAGCGAAATTGGCGAAGGAGGGCGCCGCGACTTCATGGCCGAACGCGAAGCCCGAAAGGCCGGGGCCGCCAGCAGCACCGCTGCGATGCCCAAGCTGAACCGCCCCAACCTCGACACCACGCCCGGCCGCCCGGCCCGGCCTCCTCGCCCGGTTTCCGACCCAAACGTGAAGGCGGCCCCGCCGAAGATCATGCGCGACGGCAAAGAGCTGCGCCGCGAAGAGTCGGGCCTCAGGCCGCGGCCCCGTGCGCCCACCTCGCCCGCACTTCAGGAAATTCCCAAGCGCCGCAACCCACCGGGCGGCGGGCGGTCGAACATCCTGCGCGATGAGGGGAAGACCAATGCCTCGGGCCGTGGACCCGGCCGTGGTTCGCGTTAGACTTGGGCCCCGATGGATGACTCCGAGCGCCGCCCCAACCCGTCTTCGGGCCAGGGCCCACGTCTGAACAAAGTGATTCGCGGCGACGCTGCGAGCACCGACGCGCCCGTCTTCGAAAAGCCAGCCCTGCGCCCGCCTCCGCGCGGAGTCGTCAACGCGGAAGAGTTCGAGGCCCGCACCAGCGCCCGTGACATCGTCGCCGACGCGAACCGCCAGAAAGACGAGATCATCGCCGAGGCCAACCGCGAGCGAGACAAGGTGTTTGCCAAAGCCGTCGAGGACGCGAAGGCCGAGGTCACCGCCAAGGCGTCGGAAGAGATCGCCCGCGCCAAGCTGCAGGCGGGGCAGATCCTCGCTGACAGCGAGAAGGACATCATCGAGCTTGCGCTGAAAGTCGCCGCCAAGATCATCGGCCGCGATCTCGAAAGAGATCAGTCGGTGGTGACCGAGATCTGCGCCACTGCCACCGAAGCCGCCCGCGCAGCCAAGGCGATGATCCTCCGCGTGAACCCGAAAGACGGCGCCTTCCTTCGCGAAAAGCGGCCCAAGCTGATGGAACAGATTGGCCGCACGCTCGAGCTCGCGATTCGCGACGACGCCGACATCGAGCCGGGTGGCTGCGTGATTCAGACCGAGTTCGGCACCATCGACGCGCAGCTGAAGACGCAGTTCGACATGTTGAAGAACGTGCTCACGCCCGACACGACGGTTCGCAAGGAATCGAAGTAGTGGCGATCGACGTCAAGCGGTACACGCAGATGATCAAGCAGGCGCAGACGGTGCGCGTGCGTGGCCGCGTGACCGAGCTGACGGGCCTCGTCATCAAAGCCGCTGTGCCGAACGTTCGCGTCGGCGACGTTTGCGAGATCGTCGGCCGGGGCGGCACGCTGCGGGCCGAGGTCGTCGGTTTTCAGGGCGAAGAAGTGATGCTCATGCCCCTGGGCGAGCTCAAGGGCATCGGCCCCGACAGCGAAGTGATTCCCTCGGGGAAGCCGCTGACCATTCGCGCGGGCGACGGCCTGTTGGGCCGCGTGTTGAATGGCATTGGCGAGCCGATGGACGGCAAAGGGCCCCTGCCCACCGAGAACATGATCGACTGGTCGGTGGATCGCGATTGCCCCGACCCGTACACGCGCATGCGCATCGAACGCCCGCTGTCTCTGGGCGTGCGCTGCATCGACGGACTGCTGACGGTCGGCGAAGGCCAGCGCATCGGCCTCTTCGCCGGCTCGGGTGTCGGCAAGTCGACCTTGATGGGGCAGATCGCCCGAAATGCCACCGCCGAGCTCGCGGTCATCGCGCTGATCGGTGAGCGTGGCCGTGAAGTGCTCGAGTTCGTCGAAGACTCGCTGGGGCACGCCGGCCTGAAGCGTTCTGTCGTCATCTGCGCGACGTCCGACCAGCCGTCTTTGGTTCGTCTCAAGGCTGGCTTCGTCGCGACCGCCGTGGCCGAGTTCTTTCGCGAGCGCGGCGGCAACGTGCTCTTCATGCTCGACACCGTCACCCGTCTCGCGCGCGCCCAGCGTGAAATCGGCCTCGCAATCGGTGAGCCCCCGGCCCGCCAGGGTTACCCGCCCAGCGTGTTCTCGATGCTGCCGCGAATCCTCGAACGCACCGGCAACTCGGCCAAGGGCAAATGCACCGCCATCTACACCTGCCTCGTTGCAGGCGGTGACATGGAAGACCCGATCGCCGACGAAGTCCGCGGTATTCTCGACGGCCACTTCATTCTCAATCGCGCGCTGGGTGAACGAAACCAGTGGCCCGCGATGGACGTGCTGGCTTCGCTTTCCCGCGTGATGAGCCAGATCGTCACCAAGGAACACAAGAAGGCGGGCGGAAAGCTGCGCGAGACGCTGTCGACGTACGAGAAGCAGCGCGACCTGATTCTGCTGGGCGCCTACCAGTACGGCACCGACCCGCGCACCGACTACGCGATCGACAAGTACGACGCGATCATCGACTTCCTGAAGCAGGACACTGATTCGAACGTGCTCTACGCGGACACGGTGGCCCAGCTGCAAGCGCTGTTCGAAGACGCGAACTGACGCTAGTCTGCCGGCCAGATGCCCCAGTACCGACTGCAGACGCTGCTCGAGATGAGGGAGACCGCGGAAGAAGAGGCCAAACAGGTCTTTTCCCAAGCGCTGCGGGCACTGAGCAAAGAGCAGGAAGCGCTGAAGAAGCTCGAAGAGGACCTCGAACGGCGCAAGGTCGAACGGAAGCAGAAGGTTCAGGCCTACATGGAAGAAGTGATGAAGCGTGGGGTGTTTGCCACCGGCATGACCCAGATGAACCGCTTCGAAGCCAAGCTGAAGGACGACGAGGCCCAGGTCGGCCTCGACATCGAACGCCAGAAAGAAGCGGTGCGCCAGGCCGAGCTGGTCGTCGAGCAGCGCCGCGCAGAGATGGCGGAGGCCGCGAAGGACAAAAAGGCGATCGAAAAGCACAAAGAGAACTGGAAGAAGGACGTGAAGAAGCAGGCCCAGGATCGCGAAGACATGCAGGGCGAAGAGATTGGCAATGCGCTGCACCTCGCCCGCCAGAGGAAAGGATGAGCCGCGTCGACGACGATCGCGATGCTGCACGGGTGGCCGCACGCCTTGCCGAGGCCAAGCGCGCCGACGAGTCGCGCGCGAAGGACAAAGCCGGCGCCGCGTCACACTTCTCGAAGCTCGTCGCCGGGCAGAAGGCTGCGGCGCAGCAGGCCACGCAGCAGAAGCTCACGGGCCAGACCCAGGAATCGGCCAACAGCGCCCGAAGCGCGATCGCCAAGATGCTCGGCGAGGCGGACGCGAAGAAGACGGAAGGCGGCAAACAGGAAGTCACGCAGAAGGACACCGCCCACACCCACGCGCGCATGGGCACGCGAACGCTCGACGACAAGGTGAAGCAATCGGCGAGCGCCGAGTCCGATTCCACCGGCCGACTGCAGGAGTCCGGAACGCAGGGCCAGATGCTCAGCGCCACGGGGAAGGCGGCCGACCAGTCGAGCAGCGCGGTGCGCTTTGAGGGACGCAGCGCCGATGCGCAGAGCAGCAACGCGACGCTCGAAGATCGCAAAGAAAGCTCGGACAGCGCGTCGTCGAAGCTCACCGGCGCCTCGGGCGCCCGCGGAGAGAAAGGCGATCTCAAGACCGACGCCGACAAAGGGGGCGGTCAGCAGGGCAACAAGGACAAGGGCGGCGAGCCCGTGGCCGCGCAGAGCTTCCGCTTCAACCCCGCGCTGATGGCGCCCGTGTCGGTGCAGAAGAAGAACGAGACCCAGAGCTCGGACAAGCTGCGAAAGGCCGCCGCCGAGATCGCGCAGAAGATCGTCGAACGCGTGCGCGTCGGGGCCAACGCCGCCGGCCGCATGGAGTTTCAGATCGACATGAAGAGCGACGTGCTGGGCGGCATGTCGGTGAAGGTTTCATCGAAGAACGGAAAAATCAGCGCCGTCTTCTCGGGCTCGGATCGCGACGTGCTGAAGATGCTCGAAGAGCAATCTGAGTCGCTGAAGGCCGCCCTGAGCGCCCGCGGCCTCACGCTCGAATCGCTGAAGACCGAGGCGAAGGCTTGAGTCCTCCGCCTCCGACGAAATCGGCGCCGCCGGTGAAGAAGGTGCAGAACGACCGGACGATGATGATCGACACGGCGTCGATCGAGCGAAGGCCTGCGCCCGGTGGTGGGCGGCCTCCTCCTCGCCCGTGGAAGCCGTTTCGGTTCAGCGGCCTCGAGAAGATCTCGAAGCTGCAGCAGCA
>JAYUXE010000206.1:0-2368 GCA_043753165.1 Archangiaceae bacterium
CGCGGGCCGACGGCACGGTGCTGACGAAAGACTGCCCGGAAGGGCTGAAGCGGATCCGCCAGCGCACCCATGCGGCGATCGCGACCGCTGCGGCGTTGCTCGTCGGAACCTTCGCGGGCCTGCTGCGAGACGGCGGCTTCTGGAATACCTCGCAGCGGCTCGGCAGCTGGGCCGCTGCGACGAAGCAGGCCGCGGTGATTCCGGCGCCGTTGAAGGCAGCGCCCGAGCAGAAGAAGAAGGTGCTGATGGGTGGCGTGTCGAACGAATACTAGTTTCGATCGACCTTGAAGCGCTGGGTGACCTCGGACAACGCAGCCACGGACGCCTTCAAGTCATGCGCGATGCGGGTGCTGCGCGTCGTGGCATCGACGCCCTGCTTCACCAGGTCGGCGACGTTGCGCGCGCCCTGCACGGCCTGCTCGCTGCTCTGCTTCTGCTGCCGGGTCGCAATCGCAATCTGCTGCGCCGCTTCCTTCGTGCCGCGCGAGAGCTCGACAATCTGCTGGAACACCGCCGACGCTTTTTCTGCGACCGCCACGCCCCGGTCACTGGCGCCCACGCCTTCGCGCGCCTTGTTCACCGCCTGGTCGCCCGACGCCTGAACGCTTTCGACCAGCCGGCCGATGTCGCGCGCCGACACCGCCACGTTCTCGGCCAGCTTCCGCATCTCGGCCGCGACCAGTGAGAACCCGCGCCCCACTTCGCCCGCCTTCGTGCCTTCGAGCGCCGCGTTCAGCGCCAGCAGGTCCGACCGGTCGGCCACCTGCTTGATGACCTGCGCGATGCGCGAGACCTGCTGCAAATCTTGATTCAGCTTGCTGATGGCCTCGGCCACTTCCTTCGACTCGCGCCGGATTTCGGTGATGCCGCCGACCATCTCGTTCACGACCGCGCGCGCTTCGTCGACCGCCCCGCTCGTGCGCACCGCCGCCTGTTCCACCGTGGCAGTGCTGGCCTGAATCATCTCGGCCGTGCGCGAGAGCTCTTCGAACGTCGCAGCAATCTGCTGCGCATAGGCCGACTGCTGACTCGTCACGTGTTCCTGGTCGGCCGATGCGGCGATGAGGCCCTGCGCGGCGCCGCCCAGCCGTTCGGTCAACGACACCATCTGCTTCACGAGCACCTTCAGGCTCGACAGCATCTCGTTCACCGAGTCCGCCATGCTTCGCACTTCGCCGCTGCCCTGCACGTTCAGCGCTTCACCACTGACATCGCCGCTCGCCACCGTGCGCGCGACGCGGGTGACGACGCCAATGGGGCCGGCCAGGGCCCCGGAAATCAGCAACGCGAGCCCCAGGCCACCGAGCACCGTCGCGAGCAGCACCCAGATGCCCACTGTCTGGTTTCGGCGCTCGGACGCGTTGAGCTCGCGCAACGACATCTGGGTGACAATCAACGCTTCGTAGTCCTGGTCCTTCGCCGCGCACCGCACTGTCAGCACCACGCCGCGCTCGATTTCGCAGTGCCCCGCGTCCGACACTTCGTACTTGCCAGGTGGCAAGTCACCACGCACCTGCGCCTTGTCGCCTTCGGCCTTCACGACGACGAACCGCTTGCCGCCTTCGAGCACCACCGTCTCGGCCGAGACCTCGAGCGCGCCGGTGTGCTCGATGTTTCCACCCGCGCGGACGCCGGCGAACACCGCGTCGAGCTCGTCGTTGGTGGCGAGCTTGTCGTGGATGAGCCGCATCGTCGGCGCCGCGTTCGCGACGGCGAGCAGGCCGATGCTGCGCGCCTGACGTTCGAGCGCGAGCCCCGCCTGCTCGTTCAACCGCTGGGGAAAATACCAGGAGGTGAAGACGGCGACCGCGACGCACGGAAGCAGCACGGCGATCGCGGTCTGAATGCGAAGCGACAGCCTGCCCCACCACATCGTCGGCGCACCCTTTGGGTTGGAAACCGCGGCAACGTAGCCGTTTCGTGGCAAGTTCGCGCACTCTTATGACCGTCACCGTCGGCGTCATCATGGGCAGCAGCTCTGACTGGGAAACGCTGCGACACGCGTCCCAGACGCTCGGGAGCTTCGGCATCAGCGCGGAAGTCAAAGTCGTCTCGGCCCACCGCACCCCCGAAGAGATGGTCGCGTACGCGAAGGCGGCGCAGGGCCGCGGGCTAAAAGCCATCATCGCCGGAGCCGGCGGCGCCGCCCACCTTCCCGGCATGGTCGCCGCGCTCACCCACCTGCCCGTCCTCGGCGTGCCCGTTCAGAGCCGCGCGCTCAACGGCATCGACAGCCTGCTTTCCATCGTTCAGATGCCCGCCGGCGTGCCCACCGCCACGTTCGCCATCGGCCCCGCCGGAGCGACCAACGCTGCCCTCTTCGTCGTCCGCATGCTCGCGGTCGGAAACGCCGACCTGACGCGAAAGC
>JAYUXE010000207.1:0-2367 GCA_043753165.1 Archangiaceae bacterium
ACCACCAGCGTGTGGCCCTTGAACGCGAAGCGATGCCCCACGTACGCCTTCATCGCCGCGCGCACCTCTTCCGTCATGCGCATCGTGCCGTGACCCGACGGCGCAATTTCGCCGAGGGTCTGCAAAATCATTGGCAGCCCGCGAATCGAAATCTCTTCTTCGACGAGCCGCCCGAGAATCTCGGTCAGCTGAAGCAGCGTCACGACGTTCGGTACCATCGTGCGGACGAGTGCGGGCTCGTGCAGGGCGAGCGAGTCGAGAAGGTCCTGCACCGCCTGGACGCGAACGAACCGCCGGGCATTGCGATGCAGCACGACGCCGAGGTGCTCGACGATGACTTCGGCGGGGGTCAGCTGCTCGGCGCTCAGCGCCTCGGCCGCAGAGTCTGCGACCCACGCGGCAAGATGCTGGTTGCCCGGGTGCACTGCCTTCACGCACTCGAGGCCCCTGGTGCGCAGCTTCTCGGGCGTCTCGTCGACGAGCGTCATCCCCAGCTTCACCACCGATGTCGCGACCGGAACTTCGTCGAGGAAAATCCGGTAGCCGTCGTCGTTCAGCCCGGCGTTCTCGCGCAGCACCACTTCGGGGTAGCGCACGCCGAGGTCGAGAAAGAGCTCTTCGCGCAGCAGCTCGACCAGCGACTTGAGCTCTGTGTTCAGCGGCCCGAGCCCCTCGGCCGTCTCGAGAATGATGGGGACGAGGCTGACGTACGCGGGGGCAGGGGGAGCCATGCGTTCGAAGATACCGTCAGCGCTCGGTTGGATCTCGTCCCACGAACGTCCCCGCGTCGAGGCCCGCTGCGAGCCGGCCGTGTTCCCCACTGCCCAGAGTGCCCAGCAAATCTTCCGGCCCGCGCGCGAACCGCCGCGAGAGTGCGGCCAGCCGCGCCAGCGCCTCGTCGACGCGCGCTTCCTTCACGCGGCCTTCTTCGACCGCGCGAGCCAGCGCTGCAATCGCCGCGCGCTGCACCTTCGCGTCGTGACAAACGAGGAAGAGGTCGACGCTGGCGTTCACGCCGTCGACCACGGCCTGTTCGACCGAATAGTGCGAAGCGATCGCCTTCATCTCGAGGTCATCGCTGACGAGCACGCCTTCGAAGCCGAGCTCTTTGCGCAGCAGCCCTTCGAGCACCGGTTTGCTCATCGTCGCCGGCACCGCCGATTCGAGTGCCTCGAAGATGACGTGCGCGGTCATCAGCGACGACAACCGCGCCTTTGCGAACGCCGCGAACGGCACCAGCTCGACGTCGCGCAATCGTTTCAAATCATGTGGCAGCCGCGGCAGTGCGAGGTGCGAGTCCTGAGCGGTGTCACCGTGCCCGGGAAAGTGCTTGCCGCAGGACGCGACGCCGCCCGATTCCATTCCCTGCGCCAGCGCCACACCCAGCCGCGCGACTTCCTTCGCCTCGTGGTGCAGCGCGCGATCTCCGATGACCGGATTTTTCGGGTTGGTGTCGACGTCGAGCACCGGAGCGAAATCCCAATCGAACCCCAACGCCCGCACCTCGAACGCCAGCAGCTGCCCGACGCGCGCGGCCAGGTTCGCGTCACGGCTCTTTCCGATGTCGCGCATCGACGGCAGCGTCGTGAACGGAGCGCCCCGCAGCCGCGCGACCCTGCCTCCTTCCTGGTCTACCGCGAGGACGAACGGCCGGCCCGCATGCGCCTTCAGGTTGCGAATCAACGCCGCCGTCTGCGCGGGGGTGCCGATGTTCCGCTTGAAGAGGATGACGCCGAAGATGCCGTCGTCGATCAGCGCCTTCACTTCGGCGTCGGGCGCGTGGCCGGGAAAGCCGACCATGAAAAGCCCTGCACACTTCCGGTTGAGCGCGTTCACCCGCCGCCTTCTACTACTGCCCGAGGTAGGTCAGCAGAGCGCCGACGTCTTCGTCGCTCATCGATTCTTTGCTGAAGAACGGCATGTTGCCGCCCACCTTGAAGAACTGGCCGTGGCGAATCTTCTCGATGAAGACCAGCGACGGCGCGATGCCAGGGAACAACGCGGGGTATTCGTCTGCGACGTTGGGCAGCTTGCTCGCCAGCACACTGTTCTGGCCCTGCCCGGTCTTCACCTCGCCGTGGCAGGTGTGGCAGGCCTTCCGGTAGACCTCTTCCCCGCGCGCCTTGTCGCCGCGGGGGACTTCTTCGGTCGCCAGCACGAGCGTCATCGGCAGTGCCGCGGACTGCGTGGTTCCGAGCGAAGCGAGGTACTCGTACAGCGCCTTGCTGTGCGCTTCGTCGGGCTCGAGCGGGCCGGGGCCGCGCATGAAGTAGACGTAGCAGAAGCTCACCGCGTCGATGAGCCGCGCCTCTTTGCCGCCGTAAAACGACGCACGGTTGACGCTGTGGGTGAGGTTCGCGCCCGGCA
>JAYUXE010000208.1:0-5689 GCA_043753165.1 Archangiaceae bacterium
CTCGCGGGCGCGGGCGATGACCTCGGGCGGAAGCCCCGCCAGCCGCGCCACTTCGATGCCATAGCTCTTGCTGGCGGCACCCGAGACCAGCTTGCGAAGAAACAGCACCCGGCCTTCGACTTCCTTCACCGCGATCGAGCAGTTCTTCACCCGCGGGCGTTCGCGGGCCAGGTCGGTGAGCTCGTGGTAGTGCGTCGCGAACAGGGTGCGCGCGCCGACGCGATCGTGCAGCTGTTCGGCCACCGCCCACGCGATCGACAGGCCGTCGAACGTCGACGTGCCGCGGCCAATCTCGTCGAGCACCACCAGACTGCGCCGCGTCGCATGGTGAAGAATGTGCGCGGTCTCGGTCATCTCGACCATGAAGGTCGACTGCCCGCGGGCGAGGTTGTCGCTGGCGCCCACGCGCGTGAACACGCGATCGCAAATGCCGATGCGGGCCGAACGCGCCGGCACGAAGCAGCCTGCCTGCGCGAGCACCACCGTCAGCGCCACCTGCCGCATCACCGTGCTCTTGCCCGCCATGTTCGGGCCCGTGATGACGAGCAGCTGCGCGTCTTCGCGATCGAGCCGCACGTCGTTGGGCACGAACACGTCGCCTGCCTGCAGCGCCTTCTCGACCACCGGGTGGCGGCCGCCTTCGATCTGCAGCACCTGGCTCTCGTCGATTATGGGCCGGACGTACCGGCCCGCCGCCGACGATCGCGCGAAGGAAATCAGCACGTCCAGCGTTGCCGCCGCGTCTGCCGCCGCCCGCAGGCTGAAGGCCTGGGCGATGACCAGCGCGCGCAATTGTTCGAACAGCCGCTGTTCGAGCGCGATGCGCTTCTCGTCGGCCGACAGCACCTTTTCTTCGTACTCGCGCAGCTCGTCGGTCGCGTAGCGTTCGCCGCCGACCATCGTCTGCTTCCGCGTCCACTCTTTCGGCACCAGGTGCAGGTTCGCTTTGGTGACCTCGAGGTAGTAGCCGAACACGCGGTTGAAGCGGACCTTCAAGCTGCCGATGCCGGTGCGGCCGCGCTCGCGGGCCTCGAGCTTGACCAGGTAGTCCTTGCCCGACGTCGACAGCGCGACGTAGCCGTCGAGCTCGGCGTCGTAGCCGGGGCGAATGAAGCCGCCATCGGCAACCACCGCGGGCGGCTCGTCCATCACTGCCGATTCGAGCGTCGTGCCCAGCTGCTGAATCGACGCGCTGGCCAGCGGGCCGGCCAGCGCTTTGAGCAATGGAGGCAGCTCGGTGCCTTTTTGAATCGACGTCCCGAGCTCGACCAGCCGGATCAGGCTGCTGCCCAGCGCGCGCAGATCTCGCGGGGAGCCCGACGCGAGCGAGAGGCGGCCGCAGAGACGTTCGACGTCGGCGACCTGCTTCAGCAGCGCGGCGAGATCTTCACGCCACACCGCCCTCGTGATCAGCCCCGCCACCACGTCGAGCCGGGCTTCGATGGACGCGACCTGCGCGAGCGGGGCCGACAGCCAGCGCGACAGCTTTCGCGCGCCCGACGCCGTCGACGTCTGATCCATCACGCCCAGCAGCGACCCGGCGCGCGCGCCTTCCTTCATCGTCTTCAAGATCTCGAGGTGCGCGAGGCACGACTCGTCGAGCATCAGCTGCGTGCCGCGCGCGAGCAGGCTGATGCGATCGACGTGGGACGCAGGGCCTTTCTGCGTTTCTTTAAGGTACCGCAGCGCCGCGCTGGCGGCCCCGACCGCAGGGCTCTTCACGTCGAGGCCGAACCCGTCGAGCGCCCCGACCTGGAAGTGCGCCTTCAGCAGCGCTTCGCCGCGGCGCACATCGAACGCGTCGGGCGGCAGCGTCGCCAGCGCAGGCCGCGTCGACAGCAGCGCGAGCAACGGGTCGAGCACCGGCCCCAGGGCGCCTTCGGGCACCAGCAGCTCGCGCACCCTTGCGCGGCCCAGCTCGTCACCCAGCACGTCGAGCGCCAGCGGGGGCAGCGCGAGGAACTCACCCGTCGAAGCGTCCAGCAGCACCGCGCCCCACGCCTCGCCGTCTTCCGCGGGCGGCTTGAGCGCCGCCAGAAAATTGTTCTCGGTGGCCTCGAGCACGTCGTCGTCGAGCACCATGCCCGGCGTTACCACCCGCACCACCTCGCGCCGCACGATGCCCGGCCCGCCCGCCTCTTCGACCTGCTCGCAGATCGCGACCTTGCAGCCGAGGTTGACCAGCTTTGCGATGTACCGGCGCGCGGAATGGTGGGGCACTCCGCACATCGGAACCTTGTCGGCCCCTTTGCTGCGCGCGGTGAGCGTGATGTTCAACAGCGCTGAGGCCCGCACCGCGTCTTCGAAGAACATCTCGTAGAAGTCGCCCAACCGGAAGAACAGCAGCGTGCCCGGTACCTGCGCCTTCACCTCGAGGTACTGCTTCATCATCGGTGTGAGCGCGATCACCGGCTCGCCGGGAATCGGCACCGATTCACCCACGGCCACGTCCTCGGAGGTCTCTTCGGGCGGAGGCGGTTTCAAACGCTTCCCCGGCGGTTGGGTCTGCGGAGTGCTGGCCACGGGTTCGCAATGCATTACCACCCCCCTGCTGCTCGAGTCATTACGACGGCAACAGCGCCAACTGCGCGCGGGTGCTCACTTCGGTGGCTTTCGCTCCGTATTCTTTGAACAGCTCGCGCGTCTGCGGGTGGCAGGTGAACGCGAGCACCTGGTGCTTTTCAGAAAGCTCGGAAAGCACCTCGACCATCGCCTCGGCCCGCCGCGGGTCGAAGTTCACCATCACGTCGTCGACCAGCACCGGCAGCGCGAGGCGATCGCGCCCGAAGTCTTCGATCATCGCCAGCCGCAACGAAGTCAGCAGCTGCTCGCGCGTGCCCCGGGAAAGCTGTTCGACCGTGTAGGCGCGCCCCTGGCTGTCCATCGTCTGGAGCGTCGTGTTGCCGGCGTCGACGGCGAGGCGCGGATACCGGCCGGCGGTGAGCCGCGCAAACAGCTGACCCGCCCGTTGCACCACCTGCGGCTGATGCTCGGCTTCGAACTTCTCGCGCGCCTGGCCCAGCACCGCCTGCCCGAGCCGCGCCACCGCGTACCGCTGGGCCAGGCCTTCGGCCTTCGCGGCCAGCTGTTGTTCCTGCTGCAGCAGCTGCCCCAGCTGGGCATCGGCTTCCCAGGCTTTGAGCTTTTCGCCCAGGGCGCCGCGCTGCTCATGGGCGGCACGCCGCGCGTCTTCCAGCGCGAGCCGCTGCGCGCGCGCCGCCTCGAGCCGCTGTTCGAGCCCCGGAGCGACGAGCAGCCCCGCGTGCGCCTCGTCCACCGAAAGCCCACTGACCGCCTTCGCCCGGCCTTCGGCGTGAAGCGCGTCCTGGGCCAGCGCCACGCGGCGGGCGAACGCCGCGCCTCGACGGCGAAACGATTCGACGTCGTCGGCCTGCGCACCGGTGAGCAGCTGCCGAACCCGGGCGTTCGCGTGGCGCAGGTCGGCCACGGCGGCCGCGAGCGTCGCGGTGGCGTCCTCGAGGCGGGAAGCGACCGACGCCGACTCGGCCTGCAACGACGCCGAGGTCTCGAGCCAGCCTTGCAGGGCAGAGACGAGCTGCGCGGCAGAGCTGCCGGCCACTTGCGCCCGCTGGGCCGCGCGCTCGAGCGCCTGGCCGGCCTCGGCCACCCGCGAGGCATCGCGATCGAGCGCGGCCGCCTGGTCGGCAATCGTCCGCGCCAGGTCCTGCGCGACAGCGACTTCGGTGAGGATTTCGAGCGCCGCCGCGGGTTCCAGCGCGGCCGGCAGTCCGAGGCGAGCCAACAACGACGCCCGCGTCTGCTGCTCGGCCGAGGCGGAAGCGGTCGCGACCCGGGCCGCCTCGCGCAGGCGCGCAACCTCCGCGGCGGCCGCCTGCAGCCGGGCCTCGCCCAGCGCCGCATCACGAAGAAGCTCGGCGCGGCGCGCGACAGCACCGGCCAGGCGTTCGAGCTCGGCGAGCCGTGGCCCGACGGGTTCCGAGCCAGCCAGCTGGGCAGTGGCGCGCAACGCCGCGCTGCGGGCGTCCAGCGCGAGGAGCCGCGAACGCGCAGCAGCGAGCTCAGCCTCCAGCCGGACGCGGTGGTCGGCGCGGTGCCGCAGCACGGCGAGGTGCGCGCTGCGGGCCGAGAGCCAGTGGGCGTGGTCTTTGAAATGTACGGTCAACAGCAGGCCCGCCGCGACGAGCGAGACGCCAGACACCGCGAGCCCCGGGCCAGCGCCGGCAAGCAGGATGACAGCGGCCGACCCGGTGAGCAGCACACCGAAGACCGCCGCCACCCACCACAGGGGCCAGCGCTCGAGCGGGGGAGGCTCGCCAGGCACGGCGGCCGCGGCGAGCGCCGTCTGGCGATCTTCCAGTTGCGCCGACACCACCCTTGCCTCGTGCTCCACATTGCCCAGCGCGCGTGACGCTTGCAGCGCGTCTTCCACCGAAGCCCCTGCCCCGTGCAGCTGAAGGTCGGCCTGCAGCGCGGCGAAGGCGCGCGTGGCCTCGTCGAAACGTTCGCCGGCGAGCCGAGCGGCCTCGACGGCACGATCGCGGCCTTCTGCCGCGGAATCACAGCGGGCCCGAAGGGCGGAGAGCGCGCCGCGGGCAGCGGCCGACGCGTCGACGGCGTCGATCGCCGTGCCGAGCCCGAGGCGACGAACCTGATCTGCAAGCCGCCGCGCGCGCGCCTCACCCGAGGCCCGGCGTTCATCGAGCGCCGCATCGACCGAGGCGACCTGCCGCCACCCATCGACGGCGGCCGCGACCGACGCGGGATCACAGCGGCCGGCAATCGACGCGCCCACCACCGAGAGGCGACGTTCGAAGCTCTGGGCGTTGACGGCGGCGCGCGCGTGGGCCGCGGCGGCCCCCTGTTCGGCGCGAAGGGCCTCGTCGAGCCGAACCAGCCCGTCTTCCGGAAAGTCGACGAGGTCGGGGAGCCCGAGCAAAAGGGTCCGCGCCTCGATCGCCCGTTCGACGTGCGGCGCTGCATCCCGAAGCTTCTCGAGCAGGAATTCTTCGTTCTTCACCGCCTCGATTGCGCGCTGCAGCCGTTCGGCCTCGACCACCGCGTCGTCCAGCTGGGCGCGGGAAGCGAAGTATTCCCGGGGACGATCGCCCAGCTGTTGCCGCCGCGCGCGAACCAGCGCGAGCTCGTGCAGCACGACGTTGAGCGGGCGGGTGGTTGCCTGCCTGCCCCACACCGCGCGGGCCTGGGCGTCGAGCTGCTCGAGCGCGTGGGGAAGGCGCAGCGCCCCCTGCATGGACGCCGCGGCCAGCGCGTCCTTCACCTTGCCCGCATCCATCAGCTGGCCCCACGATCTCAGCTCATCGAGCCCGAACGCGAACACCTGCTCGAAGAGCTCACGGTCGACGCTGGCCAGCGCCTCGCGAAGGCGAGACTCGGGCACCGCCGCCATCACCCCGTTCTTCACGGTGAGGTCGCCTTCCGCGCGCTTGCCATCGAGGCGTTGAACCCAGAGCTCGCCGTGCGGAGTCGAGAGCAGCACGCGGCCTCCAAAGGCCTTGCCGCCATGGGTCTGGTAGCGCTCGGGGGTGTTGCGGCGCGCGAAGCCGAAGAGCACCGAACGCACGAACGCCATCAGCGTGGATTTGCCGACCCCGTTCTCGCCGTAGAGGACGTTGAGCTTCGGGCCGAGCTCGACCTGCAGCTCGTGAAAATGCCCGAACCCATCGATCTGCAGCTGGTCGAGCCTCAG
>JAYUXE010000209.1:0-5686 GCA_043753165.1 Archangiaceae bacterium
GCGCAGGCACGACGAGGTTGAGCTTCAGGTTCTGCTCGCCGGCCTCGGTGGTCACCGACGCAGGCGGGTGGTCGGGGTGAAACGCGAGCACGTGGTAGCTGCCTTCCTCGAGGCCATCGAGGGTGAAGCGGCCGAACTGGTCTGTCACGCAGCGGCTGTCTTCGCGAAGGCCTTCGGTCGGGTTCTTGATGATCTCGAGCAGCGAGTCGGCTTCGAACACCCGCGAGGCGAGAATCTTCGCGTTGGCGACGGGCTTCTTCTTCGCGTCGCGAACCTCACCCGACAACGTCTTCGGCGCAGCGAACTGCAGATCCAGCTTCCGCTGCCCACCCTCGACCAGCTCGACTTCCATTTCCGCCGTGCGCCGCCAGCGGCAGTCCCCGACGCGTTCGAGCTCGAGCACCACCGTGTAGATGCCATCGAGCAGCTCGCCGTTGAACGCCGCCTCATCAACGCCATCGCGGCGCAGCATCAGGTGCGTGCGAATGTCGGCGCCCTTCGGGACGTCGACGAGGATCATCCCCGTGCTGTTCAACCCGATGCGCAACACTTCCTTCGCGGGCAGGTTCAGCACTTCCTTGTGCGGGCGGTGGCCGGGCATCGAGATGGACAGCTCGACTTCGCCATCGCGAAGGTTCTCGAAGAGAAAGGTGCCGTCGGCGCCGGTGACGAGCTGTTGGTTGGCGACGGTGACTTTCGCTCCGCGAAGGGGCGTCTCGGGATCGCGGAACTCGAAGACGCGGCCTTCGAGCTGGCCCTTTGGTTTCGGAGCGGCCCTCTCTCTTCCGTCGTCCGCGAAGGTGTTCTCGGCGGCGGTGACACAGCCAGCCAGGCTCAGGGCCACCAGCAACCAGGAAGTGCGCATGCGGGCTGCTTCTTAAGCGTGGAGTGCGCGCGACGTGTAGCGCCGTGAGAAATGGATCCACCGGCGGGTGTCGATCTCGACCTCCCACTCGCTGTTCGCGGTGAACGGAAAGTGGTGTTTGACGAAGAGCTCGAGCAGGTCGGCCGCTTTCATCGGCGACAAATCGTTGCCGCGAAACGAGACGCGCACGAAGCCTTGAAGGTCGGCGTTCACGTCGACGGCGGCGCAAATCTGCACCCCGTTGACGACCCGAAGGTACGCCGGAAGTGCGCGGTGGCCTCCTCTCGAGACCCAGTTGTTCGGGTCCAGAGCGAAGGTCAGCAACGTGCCGCCCGCTTCTTCAAGAGACGTTTGCTGCTGGGTTGTGGAACGCACCGTTTCGGCCCCCGTGTCTCGTGTGGCGACTCGGACGAATCAAATGAGAGCTTTTTTGAGCTGGATGAAACAAGGGCCGACCCAGCTTGACGCCGTCGATTTGGTTCGTCTGCGCGGCGCCGCTTGATTTCTTCACCGACCGTTCGCGTCTCGCGCCCGACCGTTGGCCGGCTTCATGCGAAGGCGGCGTCAACTCCTGCGTTCTTCTCTTCAACGAGGAGATGCCCATGAACTGGTCGAGCTGGAGAAAACACTTCGAGGCGAACGCGCAGCGGCCGGTGCCGGAGGTTGATGTGCCGGTGTTGTCGGCCGAGCAACGGGGCGCGCTGCTCGACTCGCTGAAGAAGTTTCAGCTGGGTGAGTCAGGCGAGGGGCGCGTCGCGCACGAAATCGACCAGGCCACGTTCACCGGCATCGATGCGGACTACCGGGTGTCGTTGAAGAAGTTCATCGCGGAAGAAGGCCGGCACGCGCGCATCCTCGGGATGATGGTGACTGCGTTGGGCGGACGCGTGCTCTCGCGGCAGTGGAGCGAACGACTCTTCGTTCACGGACGCCGCCTTTTCGGCATTCGCTTCAAGCTGCTGGTGCTGTTGGCGGCAGAGGTGATTGGCATCGGGTTCTACGGGCTGCTGTCGGCGGCGTTGCCCGATGGGAAGATGGCAAAGGCGCTGCGGCAGATCTGCGTCGACGAGGAAGGACACCTGCAGTTCCACCGCGACTTCTTTCGATCGCAGCGGGGGACGTGGGTCGGCGCAGTGCTTCGTCTTCTCTGGTGGCCGTTGGGGACGGCCGCTGCGCTCACCGTGCTGTGGGACCACCGTGCGACGTTGGCCGCGTTTGGAATTCCGAAGCGCGTGGCAACGAAGCGGCTGTGGTCCCAGGTCGTGGCGGCGGCTCAGCTGAGTGGGTCGGCCAGCTTCCAGCCTTCGCTGATCAGCTGATCCACCTGCGCGAGGCAGAGGGCGAGGCGTTGGTCGCGCGTGCCGCGGATGACGGCGAAGCGCCGGCCCGTCGCGGTGAGCTTCTCGAGGAAGCGGGTGGTCATCCACTGGCGAATGTTCTCACCGTCTCTCAAGCCGTCCTGCACGAACGGGACGTCGTCGGGGTGCAGCAGCAGGTACAGCGGATGCGCGCTTCCGAAGTCGCGCGGCGCACCGAGGTAGCGCTCGTGCCAGAGGCCGGTGGTGAAGGCGTCGGTGTCGCAGAGGAGCACGGGGCCTCCGAGGCGGGCGAGGGCGTCTTCGCGTTGCTGCTGCGCGCGGGCGATGTCGGCGAAGTCTTCGGTGCGCCAGGTGACGTCGTCGACGCGCGGAGGCGGGCGGTGCTCGATCGCGGCTCTCGCGCGCGCAATGGCGAGCTTGTCGGCCGTGACGTCGCGGCCGACCTCGGGCACCCAGCGGGTGAGGCCGTGCGAGCCGCCGCGTCGTCGCAGCGCGTCGCAGAGATCGATGGCGAGCGTCGTCTTCCCGGTGGATTCGGCGCCGACCAGCACGACACGCCGCGCAAGGTAGCCACGCACCGGCTCGGCGATGCCTTCCCACGTCGCCACCGGATCCGCGCGAATGGCCGTGCCCGAATAGGGCGCAAGCGTGCGGTCGACGTCGACGCAAATGGATTTGGCGTTCATCCTTCGGCCGAGCTCCTCACCGTACGGCTCGCTGGTGAAGACGGCATCGACGGGAGTTCCGTCGCCAATGAGGCGTTCGAAGAGCCCGATGTGGTTCCGCCACGCTTCCTCGGACGTGTAGTCGACGGGAAAATCATCGAGCCCGCCGACGATTCGAACGTTGGGCCCGGGGTGAAGCTCGCGCATCCAGGCGACGCGTTCGTCGAGTGGAATGCTCTCGACGCTGGAGGCCAGCACGAGCACGGTGACGCGCTCGCAGACGGCGGCGGCGGTGCGGACGAGCAGGTGGTGGCCGGCGTGCGGCGGGTAGAACTTGCCGAGCACGAGACCGTGCTTCACGTGCGCGCGTCCCGCATCGACTTCGTCCATGCGCGCAGGCCGACGACGCACAGACAGCCGAAGACGAAATACAGAATCGCGGTCGGGTACAGCTGCCGGCTGCAGTACAGCGGCACGCTGATCATGTCGACGCCGATCCAGATCCACCACGACTCGAGCCGCTTCTTCACCTGGCCCCACGTCGCGCACAGGCTCTGCACGAGGATGCTGGTGTCCGCGAGCGGGGCGGGTGAATCGGTGAGGTTGCGCATCAGCAGCGTGAGAACGGCGGTCGTGGCGATGGCGGCCGCTGCGAGTACGAGCCATTCGCGGCCCGTCATGCGCGTGACGGGTGGGCCTTCCTTCGGGCCCTTGTTCTTCGTCCACGACCACCAGCCCCAGATGCCCATCACGAAGAAGAACACCTGCAGCGTCGCGTCCGCGTAGAGCTTCGAGTTGAGGAACAGCAGCGAGAAGAGCGCGGTGTTGATGAGCCCGACCGGCCAGTTCCACACCTTCTCTTTCGTCACCAGCCAGACGCACAGCAGGCCGGTGAGGTCACCCGCGAGCTCGAGCCACGTGACGCCCACGCCCCACAGCGTGAACGCGGTCGGGTTCACTTTTTCTTCACGACGCGCGCGTGGTCCACCAGCAGGCTCCTGGTGTGAAACTTCGTGTCGATGAAGACGGCGACGCCCTGGCCGTTCACTTCGACGAGGTTCGCCTGGCGGCCGCAAGCGGTGTCGGTGAACGTGAACCGCAGCGCCAGGGACTTGAGCAGCAGCGGCACCTTCGACGGAGTGAGCCGCAGCTCGGTCATCTCGAGCTTCGCGTTGACGTCGGCCTCACCGCGCATGCGCTCGCTGTTGGCCTTGATGGGCTCGATGGTGAGGGTCGACGAGTCGCCGGTGCCGGGCTTGAGCGCGAACACATAGTCGGGCTGCGACTCGGGGTGCAGCGCGCTACGGGCGGGCTTCTTTCCCTTCGTGTCTTTCTGCTGCTGCAGCACCACTTCGTCGTTCTTGTCGAGCGCTTCGACGGTGGTGACTTCTTTGAACGTGCACGGCGCCGTCGCTTCCCGCGCCTTCGCGTCTTCGCCGAGTTTCTGCAGCACGGTCTTGAGGTCGGGCGCGGCCAAGGCAGTGGAAGAGAAGAGCAACAGGCAGATGGGTTTCATTCGAGCACCGCCAAATCGTCACGATGAACTGCTTCGTCGAGGCCTTTCCAGCCGAGCGTCGCTTCGAACTGCGCGCTCTTCTTTCCGGCGAGCTTTCGCAGCTCTTCTGCACCGTACGCCGCCAGGCCTCGCGCGAAGACCCGGCCGGCTTCGTCGCAGAGATCGACTGCATCGCCGGCCGCGAAATTCCCGTCGACCGAACGGATTCCCGAGGGCAGCAGCGATTTTTTCTTGTCGACCAGGGCGCCCCTCGCTCCGGCATCAACCCCGAGGCGGCCTTTCGGTTTCAGGGCATGTGCGATCCACGCATTTCGCGCGGTGCGACGGTCGGCCGAGGGTTCGAAGACGGTGCCGACGTCGTCCCCCGCGAGGACTTTCGTGAGTGTGCCGGGCTGGTGACCGGCGGCGATGACGCAGCGGATGCCGAGCTCATTGGCTTTGGCCGCGGCGCGGACCTTGGTCGCCATGCCGCCCGTGCCGACGGCGCTGCCCGAGTCGCCAGCGAGCGCGAGGATGGCGGGCGTCACTTTCGCCACGGTGCTGAAGCGCCTGGCTTTCGGGTTGCCTCGCGGGTCGGCGTCGTAGAGGCCATCGACGTCGGACAGGATGATCAGCGCGTCGGCTTCGACGAGGCCCGCGACGAGGCCGGCCAGCGTGTCGTTGTCGCCGAACTTGATCTCGTCGACAGCGACGGTGTCGTTCTCGTTGATGATGGGGATGACGCCGTCTTCGAGCAGACGGATGAGCGCGTGGCGAGCGTTGAGGTAGCGGCGGCGGTCCTGCACGTCGGAATGGGTGAGCAGGACTTGCGCGACGACCTTGGGTTCGAGCGCTTCTTCCCAGGCGCGCATCAAGCGGCTCTGGCCAACGGCGGCGCAGGCCTGTTTGCCGACGATGTCGCGCGGGCGGGTGGCGAGGCCGAGGCGTTCGACGCCGAAAGCGATCGCTCCGGATGACACGATGATGAGCTCGCGGGTCTTCGCGACGGCCAACAGCTCGGTCGCGAGGCGTTGCATGTGCGGGCGGTGCAGCTTGCCTGTCGTCTGCGTCAGCGCGTTCGTGCCGACCTTCACCACCACGCGCCTGGCCTTCGTGAGAGTCACTGAGTGACTTCATTGCAGAGGTGACGGCGTCTCCCAACATTCAGTGAGCGCTTCGCCGCTACACGGGAACCATTCATTCGCAGGGGTGAGGTACTCGACGCCGCCATCGTTCGAGAGGACGACGCGCGAGATTCCGGGGTCCGTCGTCAGCGGTGTCGTGAAGCGCCACTCGAAGCCAGCCATCGTCAGCGGATCTCCGGCGTCGAGGCAGGCCGAGC
>JAYUXE010000210.1:0-5680 GCA_043753165.1 Archangiaceae bacterium
GCGCCGGCGGGCACCGAGTTCCAGCTCAAGACCACCCGCTTCGTCGTCGAAGAACGCAGCCACGCGCGCACCGTCTCGGCCCAGGGCCAGCTGCCCGACTTCCACCCGCGCCACCCGTTCATCGACGCGACCGGACCCAACGGCGTCTTCCTTTCCATCGACTACGGCGGCGGCGGCAGCGGTGAGGCCTTCGTCGGCAGCGCCACCACGCTCGACGCGCTCGGCTTCGACAAGTCCGACCTTTCGCCCACGCTTCACCGCGCCGCCCTGGCCGACGCCCGCTGCACCCAGTGCAACGGCATGCTCGCGATGCAGGCGCCCGACCTCACGCGCCGCGTCGTCTGCCCCTTCTGCGGCGCGTTGATCGACGTCAGCCACGGCAAGCTCTCGTTTCTTCAGCTGCTCGCCAAGCCCGACATCACGCCGCAGATTGCTTTGGGCACCAAAGGAAAGCTCGACGGCATCGAGTGGACCGTCATCGCCTTTCTCGTGCGCAGCTGCACCGTCGAAGGCACGCGCTACGCGTGGTTCGAGTACTTGCTCTACAGCCAGCCGCACGGCTTCCGCTGGTTGATGAACAGCAATGGCCACTGGACGCTGCTGACGCCCATCGCGGCGGGCGACGTGGTGCTCGGCGACAAGACGGCGCTGCACGCGTCCGAGTCGTACGCGCTGTACCAGACCGTCAACACCACCACCGATTACGTCGTGGGCGAGTGCTACTGGGCGGTGCAGCAGAACGAGCGCGGGTACGCGGCCGAGTACATCGTTCCGCCGAAGTCGCTGAACCTCGATCGCACCGAAGACGAAATCACGTGGACCTCGGGCGTGATGCTCGAACCGAAAGTCATCGGCGACGCGTTTGCCATCAAGGGTCTCGGCCGCCCCAGTGGCGTCGCGTCCGCACAGGTCAACCCGCACAAAGCAAATGCCGCTTCGACCTGGGCCTGGTCGCTGGTCTGGATCGCGGGAATCGTCGGCCTCTACGTCGCCTTCGCATCGATGGGCAGCCGCGCGGAGTTCCTCAATCAGAACTTCGTCGTCCCGCATCAAGCCCAGCCGCAGAGCCCCGAGGCGATGCTGTTTTCGGAGCCCTTCAAGGTCTCACCGAAGACGCCGCTGTCCGTCACGGTCACCAGCTCGGGCCTCAGCAACCAGTGGCTCGGCATCCAGACCGACCTCGTCAACACCGACACGTACGAAGTCATCTCGCTGTACGGCGAGCTCGAGGAATACCACGGCGTCACCGAGGGTGAGTCGTGGGCCGAACGGACGACCGACGTCACGAAGTCGACCGCCGACGTGGACCCGGGCAACTACGTGATGCGCGTCACCCCGTCTTGGCTCGCTTCGACGCCCACCCCGCGTGACCCCATCAACGTGCGCGTGAAAGCCGACCCCCCAGGCCTGGGCTGCCCGCTGATTTTCGTGCTGATGGTGCTCTGCATTCCCATCTGGGGCTCGATTCGCAGCAGTGCGTTCGAGAGCTCGCGGTGGAACGACAGCGTGATGCAGCCGGCCGACTACACCGGCGCTGCCGACGGGTACTACGCGCGCCAGAGCCAGGGCGATTGGGAGGACGACGAATGAAATTCTTCGGCGGAGTCTTGCTGCTGGTCTACGGCGCGCTGCACCTTTCGAACTGCGACCGCTTCCCCGACGAGGAACGCGGCGACGTCCCCGCCAACGTGCGCAGTGCGCCGGGTGGGATTCTTTTGTGGCACACCGGATTCATGGGAGGAAAGTGATGAACCTCGATTTCCTGGGCAAGGCGTTGTTGTCGTCGGTGGTGTTCTCGTTGATGGGCATGGCCGTGTTCGTCGCGGGCTTCTTCGTCGTGAAGCTGATTCTTCCCTTCGACGTGAACAAAGAGCTCGAGCACGACCACAACACCTCGGTCGGCATCGTCATCGGCAGCTTCATTCTCGGCCTCGCGTTCATCGTCGGCATGGCCATTCACGGGTGATGTCGTCGGAAGTCCGGGGTCCCAGCCCGTCGCTGCTGTTCATCACCGTTCTCGTCATCGCGACGTGCGGGCTCATCTACGAGCTCATCGTCGGCACGCTGGCCAGCTACCTGCTCGGCGACAGCGTCACCCAGTTCTCGACCATCATCGGCGTCTACCTGTTCGCGATGGGCATCGGGGCGTGGCTCTCGAAGTTCGTCGAACGGGGACTCGCGCAACGCTTCATCGAAGTCGAGCTCGCGGTCGCGTTCTGCGGCGGCATCTGCGCCCCCTTCCTCTTCGCCACCTTTGCGGCGGGCTCGGCATTTCGGGTGGCGCTCTATGGCACCGTGCTCGTCATCGGCACGCTGGTCGGGCTCGAGATTCCGCTGCTGCTGCGGATTTTGAAAGACCAGGTGCAGTTCAAGGACCTCGTCTCGCGCGTGTTGACGTTCGACTACATCGGCGCGCTGTTTGCGTCGCTGCTGTTTCCCATCGTGCTCGTGCCGCGGCTGGGCCTCATTCGCACGTCGCTGATGTTCGGGCTCTTCAACGCGCTGGTGGGGCTGTGGAGCACGTGGCTGCTCGCTCCGCAGCTGGCGAACCCGATTCGATTGCGGCTCAAAGCGATTGTGGTCAGTGCCCTGCTGCTTGCGGGCTTCGGTGCGGGCGACCTGATGACGTCGTTCTTCGAAGAACAGCTGTTCGCCGACGAAGTGGTGCACGCCGAGTCGACCCCGTACCAACGCATCGTCGTCACCCGCAGCGCGCGTGGCTTCTCGCTGTTTCTGAACGGGAATCTGCAGTTCTCGTCGGTGGACGAGTACCGGTACCACGAGGCCCTCGTGCACCCGGCGTTCTCGCACGCGACCGAACGGAAGAAGGTGCTCATTCTCGGCGGGGGCGACGGGCTCGCGGCGCGCGAGGTGTTCAAGTACCCCGAGGTCGAGAGCGTCACCCTCGTCGACCTCGACCCCGCGATGACGAAGCTCGCCGGTCATTCGTTGGAGCTCAAAGCATTGAACGCGCACGCGCTCGAGAACGAGAAGATGCACGTGCTCAACGAAGACGCGATGGCGTGGATTGCGACCACCGACCAGAAGTTCGACGTCGTCATCGTCGACTTCCCCGACCCGAACAATTTCTCGCTGGGGAAGCTCTACACGACCCGCTTCTACAGCCTGCTGAAGGCCCGCCTCGCGAAGGGTGGGGTGGCGGTGGTGCAGAGCACGTCGCCACTGTTCGCGCGCACCAGCTACTGGTGCATCGACGCCACCCTTCGCGCGGTCGGCTTCCGCACCCGCCCGTACCACGCATGGGTCCCGAGCTTCGGTGAGTGGGGCTACGTGCTCGCGTACCTCGAAGACGAGGGCGTTCAGCACCCGCTGCCCGATGACCTCAAGTTCCTCTCACCCGACACGATGGATCAGCTCTTTCACTTTCCGCGCGACATGGACGAGGTGCCCGCGGAAGTGAACCGCCTCAACAACCAGGTGCTCGTTCACTATTACGAGTCCGAATGGCGGAAGTGGAACTGAGGCGACTCATTTCAGGTCGATACGAACGACATGAAGTCCGTCAGCACATCGAGACGGGGCAACAATCTGATTCTTGTTGTTCACAAGTTGTGTCTCACAAGAATGACAGTTTACTCAACGGCTTCAACGACGGGAGCGGAACTGGACTTGTAGCCGGAGGGCAAGACGAGTTTCGACGGCAACGCCCCGCGGCCCGTTCACTTGGTCGAGCCAAAAAGGGAGCGACAAGGATTTCGTCAGCGGTCGACTTTCAGGAGCCGGCTGGAGCAGTGGTCCAAACGCCTCGTTCTTATTCCGTGCCGATTGGTGGAACTATGCCGTTGGCCCCCAACGCCACGAAACCTCTGGCTATGCACGAATCGTAAGTGCTCAAAAACACAGGTCGTGCGTTAGACTGGTCGGCTGGTATCGTCTAAGAAACCTCTCTGGAAAAGGACCCGGGCCCCGATGCGACTGGCTGGCAGTGAAAACGAGTCGTCGCCCGCGCGGCGAGAACAGCTGCTGAACGCCGCAGTCGAGGTGTTTCTTGCGCACGGGTTCTTCGATGCGAGCCTCGAACAAATCTGCGCCGCGGCGAAGATGAGCAAAGGAAGCCTGTACCACCACTACGCGAGCAAAGAGGCGCTGGCGGTCGCGGCCTGCGTCGGTGCGCTGCAGTCGCTGCACCTGCAGCTCTACGTCACCTTCCGGGATGAGCCGCGGGCGGGGCTCGAGAAAATCGTCGGGGGCTACCTCGACTGGTTCGAGAAACATCCGCAACAGGGGGCGTTTCTGCTGCGAGCCCCCCAGTGGAGCCCACTGGCGGCGGTCGCAGATCCAATTCGAATCGAAGAAGAACGCTTCCTCGAAGGCACGCGGCAATGGTTCGCCGGGCTGATTCACCAGCGGGTGTTTCGGCGGATGGAGCCGGCCGTGTACGAGCCGCTGGTGCTCGGCCCGAGCCGCGAGTTCGCGCGTCAGTGGGTGTCTCGGCCGAAGGTGAGCGAGCTGCGCAAAGCGCGACCGCTGCTCATCGAAGCCGCGTGGACGGCAATCGCCCGTTAGGGTCTACAGCCAGCTGTCGACGGTTTTTCCGAGGCCCGCGATTGTCCGTTCGGCCGCGACGACGCCGTAGTGGTTCGCCTCTTCGAACAGCGCGAGCCCGCCGAGGTCACTGTGCGCGAAGTGCAGCGAGCCATGAAGCGACGCCTGCGCCGCCTGCCGCGCGCCGCCCCACACAAAGCCGGGTCGCGGCTTCACCATCGCGTGCCCCCACCGCATCACCTCGAGCCGCGTCGCCAGCGTGCGAATGTCGCGGTGCGCGGGCGACAGGTCCGCGGTGATGACCTGTTCCCATTCGTCGTAGGTGGTGCCCAGCAGCTTCGTGCGTTCGGCCTTCACGTCGTCGGCCGCCAGCGGGCAGTACCAGGTGAGCACGGTCGGCCCGTGCGCGTCGGCGCGCGGTGACTGATGCGTCGCGACCACGTACCCGATGCTCTTCGACTCGTAGAAGACGTTGTCCCACGCCAGCGGGAAGCCGCGGCCCGTCGGTCGCTTCGAGAGCGTCAGGTTCGCCACCACCCACGGGCTCGCCTGAAATTCCTTAACGAATTCCGGCGGCGTTTCCCTCCATTCCTTCACCACCCTTGCCGCGACATGGCGGGGACACGCGAGCACCACATGCCGCGCGTCGATGCGAAACGGGGCCTTCGTGGCATCGACGCCGTGCGCCACCCAGCCATCGCCGCTGCGTTCCACGGTGTGGACGAGCGACCGGGGCCGCCAACGGCCGGCAGGAATCGAACGGGCCAGCTGCGCCGCGAGCTTTCCATTTCCTTCGGGCCAGCTCAGGTACCCGTCGTTCTTCTCTTCGCCCGTCTGCCGCGAGCAGAAGTACCAGATGCCGGCCCACGCCGACGTCGTGGCCGCGGTCGCCCCGAAGTCGTCAAGGCACGCGTATTCGACCAACCACTTGAGCCGCGGCGAATCGAATCGTTGGAGCTCCAACCAATTCGCCATCGAGAGCTTGTCGAGCTGCGTCCATTCCGCGTCGTCGCTGCCCGAAGCCACCGGCACGGCGAACGCCTTGCGGCCTTTTCCATCGCGCGCTGCGGCGAACGCCTGCATCTGCTTCTCGAACCGCGACAGCTGGGCGAGGTCTTCCGTCGACGCGCCGACGCGCAAGTACAACCCTTCGTACCAGGCACCCCGGTAGAAG
>JAYUXE010000211.1:0-2353 GCA_043753165.1 Archangiaceae bacterium
CTTGAAGACGATCTTCATCAGGTCGGACCCGATGTCGGCGATCTTCGTGAAGATGCCGCCCGCGATGCGCAGCGCCGAAGCGCCCAGCGACTCACCGATGGCGAAGCCGATGAAGCAGGGGCCCGCGATGTAGCCGGGGACGAAGCAGAGAATCGCCAGCATGATCAAGAGCTCGGTGCTGATCAGCATCATGCCGATGCTCATGCCCGCCTTCAGCGGAATCGCGTACGTCGGAAACGGCTTGCCGCGCAGTGACGCAAAGGCGGTGCGCGAGTTCGCGAAGGTGTTCACCCGGATGCCGAACCACGCGACGCCGTAGCTGCCGGCGATACCCACGAGGCTGAAGCCCAGGATGATGGCGACGCGAATGAAGGTCGGAATTTCCGCTGCCTTCGAGCCCGCTTCCGGGTGCGAGAGGAAGCCGAAGTACACGATCATGATCGAGCCGATGAGGGCCTCAAGGATGAGAATGAACTTGCCCTGGGTGATCAGGTACGTCTTGCAGGTTTCGTAGATGAGCTCGGAAATCTCGAGCATCGCCCGGTGAACCGGCAGGTTCTTCAGCTGCTGGTACTGCACCAGCCCGAACACCAGGCCGAGGATGGAGACCACGATGCCCGACAGCAGCAAGGTGTGCCCGTTGGCAGCGCCACCGAGGAAGGTCTGCGACGCGAGGTCGGGAAGAACCAGGTTCGCTTCGTTGGCGAACGCTGCGGCGGGCAACAGAGCACCCAACCAGGCAAGACGAGAGAGCTTCATGGGTTTCTTGTTCCTTGGAGGAGAAAAGTCGGCGCCGCTTAACACGGTGCAGTGCGGCGGGAGAACAACAAAGCTATACGAGACGGGGGCCCCTCCTGACCATGTCCGACGACTCCGATTTCAAGCCCGCAACCGGGCGGTTTTCCCGCTTCGCCCGCCTCGCGGGTCTCGGAGCGCGCCTCTCGACCGAAGTGATGAGCAAGGGCGTGAAGAAGCTCGCCGGCTCGACCGAAGGCCTGCTGGGCACCGCCGGGGCCGAGAAGCTGGTCTCGACGTTGGGCGAGATGAAGGGCCTTGCGATGAAGCTGGGCCAGACGATCGCGATGGATCCGGATCAACTTCCGCCCGAAGTGCGATCGGTCGTTGCCCGTCTGCAGAACCAGGCGCCCGCGATGCCGTACGCGACCGTGCGCGAAGTGGTGAAGCGCGAGCTCGGCGGCTACCCGGAAGAAAAGTTCGCCGAGTTCGATTCGAAGCCGCTGGCGTCTGCGTCACTGGGCCAGGTGCATCGTGCGAAGACCCACGAAGGCCGCGAGGTCGCTGTGAAGGTGCAGTACCCGGACATCGGCAAGGCGTTGGCGGCGGATCTCGCGAACCTCGGCTCGATGGTGAACGTCGTCTCGCGCGGCATGGGCATCAAGGAAGGCCGCCTCTATTTCGGCGAGCTCCAGGAAGAGCTGCTCAAAGAGCTCGACTACCGCGACGAGGCGGCGCGCGCGCGGCAGTACGCGAAGGCTGCCGAAGTGGCGCCCGACCTGGTCGTGCCCGAGCCCCTCGAAGCGCTGTCGGCCGAGCGCGTGCTGACGCTGCAGATGATTCAGGGCGAGACGCTCAAAGGGATGTTGGAAAGGCTGGACGACGTGCCGAATGAAGAACGGTTTCGAGTCTCTCGGCTGCTGATTCGCGCGATCTGGGCGCCGTTTCTTGCCAGCGGCTCGATTCACGCCGACCCGCACCCGGGCAACTTCATTCTGATGGGCGATGGGCGGATGGCGGTGCTCGACTTCGGCTCGGTGAAGCAGCTGTCAGACCAGTGGCTGCAGGTGAACCGGAAGATGTTTCGCTGGATCCTCGACGGTCGGAAGTTCGACGCGGTGAAGCTGTCGCGCGAGGCGGGTTTCATCATCTCGTGCCCCGAGGCAGACGCGGCCCCGTTCATTCAGAACACGATCGAGATCGCGTGCAGGCCGGTGCAATCGCGCGACTTCGACTGGGCCACCGCCGACACGAATCGCCTGATGCGCGGGCACTTCCTGAAGCACTCGCTGAAGATCGTGCAGATGCGACCGCCCACCGAGGGCTTGATGTTCTACCGGGCACTCGGCGGGCTGATTCAGGACCTGCAGAACATCAAGGCGCGCGGCGATTTCCGCGGCGTCTACGAAGAGCTGTCGGAGACTTTTCCGGCTTAGCCGATGTGGCGCATCAGCGCTTTCGAGACGATCACGTTCCACCGCGGGAACAGCTGGCCGCCTTTCCTCTCATCGCGCTTGTCGAAGTAGCAGGCGAAGCGCGGCGCGAGGCCGTCCAACCGATTGAGCACGCGGTTCGTCGCGCCCAGCTGCTGAAGAAACACCGCGAGGCGGCCCACCAC
>JAYUXE010000212.1:0-5661 GCA_043753165.1 Archangiaceae bacterium
CCAGCTGATGGTGCACACCGACGCGGGTTTCACCCCGACGCCGATGGCGCAGCTGATCGAACGCGTCGCCGCCGAGATCACCGTGGGCGACCGCATTTCGGTGTTTGCCGACAGCTCGGGCGGCATGTACTCCAACAGCACGCACAAGATTCACCGCAACGGCAACATGCGCGACGGAGCCCTCGTCCTCGACCCCGACGCCGCCCTGCCCCGCTGGCTGCTGTTTCACTTCGCCAACCAGAATTTCTAGGCCAGCGACCACCCCATGAATCAGTGCCCGTGGCCGCCGAAGCGCGCGGTGCGCTGGTGCGAGAGCCGAAGCCCCTGCACGGCCTGGCTTTGCGCCGCGCCGCTGACCGCGTCGACCATCGCGTGCCACCTTCGATCCAGCTGCTGCAAGAGCTCGCCGTCGTTCGCCGCATCGGCCGCATCGCCCAGCGCCGACAGTGACGGCATCGCCTGCTCGCCCGCCTTCAAATGCATCAGCGCATCGATCGCCGACATGCGCGCGTAGTCGTCGCGCTTCGAGTCGTCCGCGATCGCAGAGAGCTGAGCCAGCGCCGCCGCACGGTCGCCCTTCGCGGCCAGCACCAGCGCCGACGACACGCCCTTCCGCACGGGGAACAGCTGTGCTTCGACGGCGACGAAACGCTCGGCGACCGCGACCTGCCCATCTTTCGCGAGCCCTTCGGCCATCAGGTCGAGCGTCTCGAGCGAGCCCGAGAGCACCATCACGACCTCGGCCATGAAGTGATCGCGCCGGTCTTCTTTGTCCTCAGGCATGCGCTTCAACAGCGCTTCGAACGCTTCGAACTGCGGGTCGACGGGCGCGGTGTGCTGCCGCTTGCGCAGCTTCATCAGCGCACCCAGCAGGTTCGTCAGGCCCTCGACGATGTCCAGGGGCTGAAGCACCTCGGGCGTCAGCCGGCGCCACAGCTCTTCGACCGCGAGCGCGGGAAGCTTCGCGAACTTGCCGGTGCCCTTCCAGAGGTTCTGCCAGCTCTGCGCGATCGTCAGTGGGTACGAGATGGCGGCCTGCGCCCGGAATGACGTCGGATCCACGTGCACGCCGTAGTGCTCGAGCGTGCCGAGAATCTGCTTCGTCGAGTAGCCCTTGAGGCCCTTTTCCAACCACTGCTTGTCGAGACGTTCGTCGTACATGCGCGCCCGCTTATCAGCCGCGCCGAACGCTTTGAAGTGCGGTGGGTTGCGGTCGACCGCGGGCCGATGTAGTTTTGGTGTCGTGAATCCCATTAAGCGCAATTCTCGATACGATTTCTACAAGAGCCCGTCACTCTCTTCTCGAGAAGTCCAGCTGTTGTCGGCGCTCGAGCGTTACCAGCAGGTCTCGGTCACGCTGCCGGAAGCCCGTGAACGCGCTCCGGACTACAACGCGAACGCGACGTCGAGACTGGTGAAGAAGGGCGCGCTGCAGCGGCTGGCGCCCGGGGTCTTCGTTGCGGTGCCTTTCGAGGCTCTGGGCCGGCCATGGACGGTCTCTGCTGCGGCGGCGGTTGCCACTGTCCTCGCGAAGGAGCCCTACGTTCTGGGCGGGTTTTGGGCGTTCACCCATCACCGGCTCACATCCCAACAGCACGGGTCACAGCTCGACGTTTTCGTTCAGACCCGCCGCAAGACGCGTGTACTCGGCGATGCCCGCGTCACGTTTCATCCCGACCCGGCCCTGGAGCTCAGCTGGGGCACGCTGCGCGCCCACATCGATGGGGTCGAAGTGGTGCTTCCAGATCCCGAGCGTACCTTGCTCGACACGATTCGCTTCCCGAAGCTGCTTGGAAGTCTGCGGTCGCTGACGGGGCTGTTTCCCGCGACGCTTCCCAAAGTCGACGCAAAAAAGCTTCAACAGTACGCAGCCCGCCACGCCACGCCACGCGCCTGCCAGCGGCTCGGCGTGTTGCTCGAGAGAGCAGGAATCGCCGGCTCGTCCGCCCTGCACAAGAAGGCGGGTCAGACGCGATCAGTGCTCTCGATGTTGCCCGGCGAGCCGCGCACCGGAGGTCTCAACACCCGCTGGCGCGTGGTCGAGAACGACCTGTGACGCTGCCGCCGTTGCCTGCGGTCGATCGCCTCGCGCGGCGCTGTCGCGAGGCGGCGGCAATCGAAAAGGTGCCGGCCCTTCAGGTCGAGAAGGATTTCTATCTGACCCGCTTGCTCTGGACGCTGGGTCAAGTGCTCGGGCCGAAGGCGTTGTTGAAGGGAGGAACGTTGCTCAGCAAGGTGGACCTCGGGTTCCGGCGAATGTCGGAAGACGTCGACCTCGTGATGCCGGGTGCGCCGGGTCGCAAGAGGGACAACGCGGTGCGGATGAAGGAAGTCCGCGCGGCCCTGCGTGCCGTCGTCGACTCGGTCGGCCTCACGCTGCCGTTCGCTGACGGCGAACGTTTCGAGCAGGACGCGCACGTCGTCTGGACGCTGCCGTATGTGTCGGAGTTCGGGCCTCAACAGGTTGTGTGCGAGGTGAGCCTGCGTCCCGTGCTGAGGCCGCCGCGCGAGGTGTCGCTGGGGCAGATGCTGAATGAGCCGGTCTTTGGCAACTACACGCCGGCGAAGTGCTGGGCGCTGGATGCTGACGAGGCCCGCGCCGAGAAAGTTCGAGCAGCCTTTACCCGCACTGCGATTCGAGACTTCTACGATCTGGCTGAGCTCCAGCGCGAAGGGGCCGACCTGGGCTCCGCTTCATTCTTGAAGCTCGTGAACGCGAAGCTCGCTGAGCTCCAGGCGCCGCCGATTCACGACCAACCCCGTCCTTTCGGGATGACGCCACGCCGGCTTCGTGAGCTGCGCGCCTCATTGATCCGCGAGCTGCCCGGCGTCCTGCGACTCGACGCACCGCCCTTCGACCTCGGCGCCACGCTCGCGCAGCTCGACGCATTGCTGCACCGCGGGCCGACCTGACGCGCCCTGTCACCCCGCGAGAACTTGGGTTCTGATCAACCCTCGAAGCTGCCGTGCCGCCCTGCTCCGCCGGCGAAGCGCTGGGCGCCCGCGCTACTCTCGCTCTCGAGCGTGACGAGCCCATTCTTGAACTCGCGCAGCAGCGCGACGGGAAGCTCGCCGTCGAACGCGTGGTACGCCGACCAGCGATCCGCGTTCATGCACATCTGGGGGAACTCACACAGCTGCCGCGCCAGCGACTCGGCCGCCTGCCGCGCCTGCCCCGGCCCCACCACGCGATTCACCAGCCCCATCGACAACGCTTCGTCGGCCGACACCGCGCGGCCCGTCAAGATCAGATCCATCGCGCGCGACAACCCGATGAGCCGCGGCAGCCGCACCGTGCCGCCGTCGATCAGCGGCACGCCCCACCGGCGGCAGAACACGCCGAACGTGCTGCCTTCTTCCGCCACCCGCAGGTCGCACCACAGCGCGAGCTCGAGCCCGCCCGCCACCGCGTGACCGTTGATCGCCGCAATCACCGGCTTGCTCAGCAGGGCCCGCGTCGGCCCCATCGGCCCATCGCCATCGGGCTCGATGCGATTCACATCGCCCGTCGCCACCGCCTTCAAGTCGGCGCCCGCGCAGAAGCTGCCGCCTTCGCCCCAGAACACGGCCACCTTCGCGTCGCGGTCGGCCTCGAACCCCGCGAATGCGGCCGACAGCTCGTCGGCGGTCTGGCGATCCACCGCGTTGCGGCGCCCGGGGCGGCTCAGCACCACCGTCGTCACCTCGCCGTCCTTCTCGACTCGCACGTTGGCCATGCGCCTGTTCATATCCGTTTGGGTTATGAGCGGCCGCCATGGACGCGCGCACCGATGCCATCGCCGCCGCTGTCACCGGCCGCGGGGCCACCTTCCTCTCGAGCAAGCCCCTGTACGGCGGCGCCTGCCAGGAAAACTTTCGCGTCGACCTGGCCGTCGACGGCAAGCCGCTGACCCTCGCGCTGCGAAGCGATGCGGTGAAGGGCCTGCCCGGCAGCTTGAAGCGGAGTGAGGAGTTCGAGGTCGTGCAGGCCGCCGTCGCCGCTGGAGTCAAGACGCCCGCCGCGCGCTGGCTCACGTCCGACCTCTTGCGAAAAGGTGCGCACGCCTACTTCCTCGACTGGGCGCCTGGCGAGGCCATTGGCCGCCGCGTGCTGCGAAGCCCCGAGCTCGCCGAGGCCCGAAAGCAGCTGCCCACCGCGCTCGCGCAATCGCTGGCCCGCCTGCATGAAGTGAATCCGCAGACCGCGAAGCTTCCGTTTGCGGCGCCCGCGAAAGGTCCGGCCGTCCACGCGCTGGAAGGGCTGCGCGAGATGCTCGGCCGGCTCAAAGGCACCTTCCCCGCCGTCGAGTTCGCGATCGCCTGGCTCGAGAAGCGGTGGCCGAAAGACGACCGCACCGTGCTCGTGCACGGCGATTTCCGCACCGGCAATTTCCTCGTCGCTCCCGATGGCCTCGCCGCGATCCTCGACTGGGAATTCGCGCACTGCGGCAGCCCATACGAAGACCTGTCGTGGATCTCGGTGCGCGACTGGCGCTTCGGCCGGCTCGACCTGCCCATCGGTGGGTTCGGACTTCGCGCGCCCTTCTATGCAGCGTACGAAGCCGCCGGTGGAAGGAAGGTCGAAGTCGACGACGTGCTGTGGTGGGAAATCGTCGGCAACCTGCGCTGGGCGGTGGGCAGCGTGTACCAGGGCGAACGGTACCTTTCGGGCGAAGAGACGGATCTCGAGCTCGTCGCGATCGCGCGCCGCAACGTGGAAATGGAATTCGAAGCGCTGCGGCTGATTCGCCGTGGCGCGCTGTAGGGGGAACCGACATGCAAAACCGACCCGATGCCAGCACGCTGCTCGACGCCGTTGGCGCCTTCTTGATGGCCGAGGTGGCTCCGAAGCTGGAGGCCGACAAGGCGCTGCAGTTCCGGCTCATGATCGCCGCGAACCTGGCGACCGTCGTGTCGTCCGAGCTGCGCACCGAGGACGATCGTTTTGCCGCCGAGTCCGCGCGACTCGCCAGCATCGTCGGCCCCGGTGGCACGCTGCAGAGCCCGCGGCGCGATGAACGGCTGGCGGCCCTGGCCGCGATGGACGCGGCGTTGACGGCCCGCATCCGCACCAATGGCCCCGATGCCGCGACCTTCGAGCACCTCTGGCAGACCGCGAAGGAAACACTGCAGGTGACGAACCCACGCTTCGACACGTCGGAGAACCCGTGAGCGACTTTCTTCTGTCGCCCGAGCTTGCGGACGTGCGCTCGCAGGTGCGCGACTTCGTCGACGCGAAGATCATCCCCGCGGAAAAACAAATCTTCGAAGACGACCGCATGGGCCGGCGCGACACGTTGAAGGCGCTGCAGCGCGACGCGAAGCAGGCCGGGCTGTGGACGCCGCATCTGCCGACCGCTTTGGGTGGCCGCGCCTTCGGGCCCATGGGCATGTGCGCGCTGTTTCGCGAGATGGGGCGGTCTCCCGTCGGGGCCAAGGTCTTCCACTGCGACGCGCCCGACCAGGGAAACATGGATCTGCTGGTGCAGTTCGCGACGCCCGCCCAGCGTTCCACCTTCCTCGAGCCCCTCGTTCGCGGCGACGTGACGTCGGCGTTCTGCATGACCGAGCCTGCCCCCGGAGCCGGCGCCGACCCTTCGAATCTCAAGACGACCGCGACGCGCACGGACCACGGCTGGGAGCTCGACGGCCACAAGTGGTACTCGACCGGCGCGCGCAACG
>JAYUXE010000213.1:0-2347 GCA_043753165.1 Archangiaceae bacterium
CCCGAGCTGATCCATCAACGCCGTCACCATCTCTTCCGCCGTGAGCCGGCGCACCGTGAACGCATCGGGCGAAGGACCCACGATGCCCGGAGGCGTCGCCGGCAATTCGCGAATCCATTGTTTGAGCTGATCAATCGTGAACGTCGCTTTGCCCGCCGCGACCGCATCGGCGTACGTGATGCCCGTCGGCATCTGCTTGTAGGTGCCCGTGCCCTTCCCTTCGAGCAGCGCAATCAACAGGCTGTTGTCGGGGTCGCCCGGCTTCACGTACTTCGCGTTCCACACCAGGCCATTCTCGAACGCCTCCAGCGAGCCGAAGAACGGGCGGCTGCTGTTCGTGTGACAGCCCGCGCACGCCTGCTCGAGCCCGAGGCGAATCGAGTCGTTTCGATTTTCCGCACAGCCTGCATCCACGACCGCCGCCGAGCCACCCCCGGTGCCCGACGAACCGCCACCTGCGCCGTCGCCGCCGCCAGCGCCGTTGGTGCCAATGACTCCGGTGCAGCCGGTGAGGGCCAGCAAAATGAGCGCGCGCCTCACAGGCCTCTCCGGAACTCGGGCAGCGAGAGCAGGTACCGCACGAACGGCTTCACCTTGCGGTCACCCATTCGAAACTTCTCGGCCAGCGCATCGACGTAGCGCGCTTCGGCGGCAGGCTGCAGCGGTCGGCCGACGAACCTTTCATACAGATGCCGCACCGCGCATTTGTCGAACTCCCCCGAGGCGACGAGAATTTTTCCGAAGCCCAGCGGCCCCATCGTGCCGTCGCCGTGCTGGCCGAGCAGCGTGTACGTCGACGGCATCGTGTCGAGCATCACCGCTTCGGGGTTCGCGGTGATTTGCGCCTGCGTGATGGGTGTCATCACCGTGTTCGGCTTGAACGCATCGCGCCACCGCGCCCACGGGCCCGAGTTGTAGGGGTACTGGCCTGACAGCTGATCTTTCGTGATGCGGTTGCGGCCGACGCCCGGCATGAACGGCCACGGCACGTAGTACGAGAGCGCCGGGCTGAAGTCCCAGCGGCGGAAGAAGATGGCCGCCGGGTCGAGCGCGCGGTGGCAGTGCAGACACGTGCCGCTGGTCGCCGGGTCGCCCGAGTATTCGGGAAAGTGCTGGTCTGCCGGCGGCGGCGCAAACGACATGCACGCGAACGTCTCGAGGAACCGCGCCGACCGCACCCGCTCGCGCGCGAACGACGAGTAGCTGCCGACCATCGTGAGCACGCCCGCCGCAGGAACACCTTTCGGAGCAGCGGTCGTCGTGAGCGGGTCGAACGCGTACGACCTGTCTGCAATCAAGTACGGGTTCAACGTCTCGACCGTGAACTCGCGCCACGCGCCCGGATCATTCGCGGTCGGATGCATCGGGTCGCGCGGCGACGTGTCGGCGCCCGGCTTCCACCACGTCGTGTTCGCGTCGAGCTGCGGCGCCCCCGTCATTCGTCCCAGGCGGACGTACAGCTGGCGCAGCATGTTGTTCGCGACGGAGTAGTTGCCGGTGACGAGGTCGCTCAACGGCCGGTCGTGCCAGATGAGGTGCGCGAACAACCGCGCGGGCTCTTCGTACGGCTGCCGGCGGTGCCCCTTCGGGTCATGCGTCGAGCCGTCGCGAAGCCCGGCGAAAGGCGCGCACCACACGAGGTTCGGCCCGCATCCACAGCCCGATGGGAGTGCGGGGTCGTAGTAGCCGCCGCCTGCGATGCCGCAGTCGAGCATCTCGGTGCCCTGCCCCGGCACCTGCGTCACCGACGTGCCCGCTTTCCCGACCACTGTCACCGTCGTGCCCGGCGCCCACCACGGCTCGATGACATTGACGACGGGCGCGATGGCAGTGCCCGCAGCGTTCTGGTCCTTGCAGACGTTGGACGCCTTGTCCGCAGGGTATTCGCCCACGTGGTACAGCGCGCCCGGGTGGGCGGTGTTCGGTTCACACTCGAAGAGGTGGCCGGCGAGGTCGCCCTGGTAGGCGTCGCCGATCGCTCCGGTGGTGTAGGCGCCGACGGGAATCCAATCGTGCCCGAAGTCGACCATGCGCGAATAGAAGGTGGGCGAGCTCAGCGCGTCGTCAATCGCCTGCTGCACGATGCCTTCGCGCTGCGCCTGCGGAGCCGCCAGCAACGCGTCGTACTGCGCCGCCGACGGAGTGGTTCCCGTCAGCGCGAGAGAAACCCGGCGCAGCACGCGCGTGGTCGGCAGTGCATCGTTGGGCGTTTCGGGCGGCGGCTTCGCGGGACACAGCGGCGCCTGCGCGAGCACGAGCGAGAGAGAAAGTCCGAGGAGCATGCAGGGGGCCCTTGTTCACGAAACCGGCCACGCGAACGGCTCAAGTGTTTCAAAGCTTTGCGGCG
>JAYUXE010000214.1:0-5658 GCA_043753165.1 Archangiaceae bacterium
CGGCGCCGACATGCCCTGGAAGATCCGGACACGTCGCCTCGAAGCAGTCCTTCAGCGACGCAGTGAGCGGCGACCAGCTGCTGCCCGCCCCGGTGAACCCGTGAAGGAAGAGTGCGCGTTTCATCCGAGCTCCTTCGCGGCGAGCGCATGCAGCGCGCGGTGGCCTTCGACATTGGTCTGCCGATTCGTGCGGAGCTCGATCAGCGCGAGCCCCGGCTTTCCCAGCGCGGCCGCGAGCGCCGCCAACGACCCGGGCCGTTCGAGCCGCGCCCCGCTGAGCGCCGCGACGTGCGCGAAGTCGAGCCCGTGCGGCGTGCCGAACAGCGCTTCGAAGTGCTCTTTGCGATCGGCGATGGGCAGGAAGGAAAAGATCCCGCCGCCATCGTTGTTGACTGCGACCACCGTCAGCGGAATCCCGTGCTGCCGCGCGATGAGCATGCCGTGCAGATCATGAACCAGCGCGAGGTCTCCAATCAGCAACACGGTCGGCTTGCCCGTCGCCGCCGCAACGCCGGCCGCCGTCGATACGACCCCGTCGATTCCATTCACGCCGCGATTCGAGAAGACGCGCAGCTGGTGCGGGCCCGCCTTCGCGAACGCATCGACGTCGCGAATCGGCATGCTGCTCGAGAGGAAGAGATTGTTCGTCGCGTGCGCCGCGACGGTCGCCGCAATTCCGGGCTCACCGAACGGCAGCGCACCGACGACCTTCGCATCGGCCTGAATGAACGCCTCGCGGTATGCGGACGTCACCGGGGTCGCCGGCATCAGCGCGCGGCAGGCATCGACGGGGTCGCCTTCGATCACGGCCTGCGCGCGATGCAGCGGATCCACGATCTCGCCGCGTTCGCTGAAGACGAAGATCTTGGCGCCACTGCCGTCGAGCCACGCTTGCGTCGTCTTCGGCGTGAGCCCACCCCCGAACCGCAGCACCACCTGCGGGGTGTGCGATTTCGCAAAGCCTTCATGCCGCACGAGCAAATCTGCATGGCAGATCGCCTCGGGGAAACCGAACCGCGCATTCGACGCTGCCTCGGCCAACACGGGAAACCCAAGCGCCTTGCCCAGCGCATGAACGGCCTCGCCAAACCCGTCGTCTTTCTCGCGCGGGCCGCAGACGATCACGCCGCGCTCGACGCCCGCCAGGCGGACTTCCGAAACATCCGGAGACGGTGCCCCTCGCACCATCCTCAAAGCGGCGGGGGCCACGCCATCGTCGACGGGAATTTCCCCGTCCGGCGACAGCGGCTCGCGAAACGGCACGTTGAAGTGCACCGGACCCAGGCCCGAAAGCGCCCGGGCCACCACCGCACGAAGGTGGGCAAGCGACCCGGCGTCCGGCATCGGCAGCAGCTCGACGCGCGCGAAGCTGCCGAAGAAGCGCGACTGAACCGTCGTCTGTGGCGCGCCGAAGCCCTGAAGTTCCCAAGGGCGATCGGCAGTCAACAGCACCAGTGGGGTCCCGCCGTGCGAGGCCTCGATCACTGCGGGAAGAAAATGGGCGCCCGCGCTGCCGGACGTGCACAGCACCGTCGCGGGCCGGCCGCCACCTTTCGCGAGGCCGAGCGCGAAGAACGCCGCGCTGCGTTCATCCGTCACCGACCAAACCTTCAGCCGCTTCGACGCCGCGGCCGTCAGCGCCAACGGCGTCGACCGAGAACCCGGACACACCACGACGTCCCGAACGCCCGCGTTGGCCAGCGCGCCCATGATCGCCGCGGACCACGTGCCGTTGAGCCAGTCACCCATCGAGCGCTCCGAGGATCGCGCGCGACTTGCGATCGGTTTCTTCCCATTCGGCGTCTGCCGTCGACCCCGCGACGATGCCGGCGCCGGCGTACACGGTCGCGCGATCGCCATCGATCAGCGCCGAACGGATTCCCACCGCGAGCTCGAGCCGATCGGCCCCGCGCGCCCCGATGGCCCCCGCGTACCAGCCGCGACCAAACCCTTCGTGCGCCTTCTGAAAGGCGATCGCCTCTGCGCGCGGCGTCCCACCCACCGCCGGAGTCGGATGCATCGCCTTCGCCGCCGCCCGCGCGTCCATGCCGTCGCGCAGCGCTGCCCGAATCGGCGTGTGCAGGTGGGTGACGTTCGCGAGCCGCTTCAGCCCCGGCTGGGGCTCGACCTCGATCGAGGTGGTGAACGGCCTCAGCGATTCGACGATCGCCTCGACCACCCACGCGTGCTCACGCAGATCCTTCGCCGACTTCAGCAGCGACTCGTCGGTGCCCGTGCCCGCGAGCGCTTCGGTTTCCAGCACTCGCCCACTCACGCGGCACAGCGTCTCGGGCGTCGCGCCAACGAAAGCCTTCGTCCCTTCTCGCAGCAGGAAGGTGCGGCACGTCGGGTAGCGGGCCTCGAGCACCTTCAACAACCGGCGTTCCTCGATCGGCGCTTCGGCCTTCACTTCGATGCGGCGCGCGAGCACGACCTTGCCCGTCGCGAACTGCTTCACCGCTTTCTCAACCATCGCCGTCCAGGCGGCACGGTCGCCGGGGTCGCTGGAAACCCTCGGCACGTTCACCACCGGCTCGACCGTCTCGATCTGATCCAGCCGCCCGTCACCGAACGCCGCGGCAAACGTCCTGCCGTTCGCCCACCACGCGAGAACCTTCGGCAGCACCCAGCGTTCCGCGCCGTCGTACGTCCAACCCCCGAACCACGGGCCCGGCATTCCAGGTGGCGCGCCGTCGATCTGCCCGTCACCTTCCGCGGCGATTCCAAGCCCCACCGCCCACTCGCCGCCCGCCGGGTTCGACCACGCCACGGACAGCGGAGCGCCCCCGATCGACAAACGCAGCAGCGCTCCGGCATCGAGCGGAGCCCACGTCACGGCGAACCGCCGGTCTGAGGCCGAATGACTCACGGGGCAGTTGTTTTCTAGGCGGTCGCGGCTATACATGCACTACAAAGTTCAAAACGACGTGAACTCAGTGAACTACCCCGAGGCAACGCAAATGGGAACCGATGGTCCGAGGCGGGTTTGGCGGTCCGAAACATCGGTGCCCCTGCGCGTTCGCCTGAGCAGCGGCGTCGAAATCGGTGACAAGGGCTTCGTCGTCATCGCGGGTCCCTGCGCCGTCGAGAGCCCCACGCAGATCGAAGCCGCCGCCGAAGCCGTCGCCCGCCACGGCGCACACGCGATGCGCGGCGGCGCGTTCAAGCCCCGCACCTCTCCTTATTCCTTCCAGGGCCTCGGCCAACCGGGCATCGAAGCGATGGCCGCCTCGGCGCGCCGCCACCACCTGCCGGTCGTGACCGAGGTGATGGACGCAGCGCAGCTGCCCGCGATGCTCGAGTGTGTCGACATGCTGCAGATCGGCGCACGCAACATGCAGAACTTCTCGCTGCTCAAAGCGGTGGGGAAAGTGAAGAAGCCGGTGCTGCTGAAGCGCGGCCTGAGCGCGACGCTCGAAGAATGGCTGCTGGCCGCCGAGTACATTCTCGATGGCGGCAATGAGCAGGTCGTCTTGTGCGAGCGCGGCATTCGCACCTTCGAGCCGCAGCTTCGCAACACGCTCGATCTCGCTGGCGTGGCGTGGATCAAAGATCGCACCCGCCTGCCGATTCTCGTCGACCCGTCGCACGCCACCGGCGATCGCGCGCTCGTTGTGCCGATGGCGCTCGCCGCCGCGGCAGCTGGGGCCGACGGCCTGCTGATCGAAGTTCACCCCGAGCCGGCGCAGGCCCTGTGCGACGGCGTGCAGGCCCTGACGCCCGCGATGTTCGGAGACCTGATGGCTGCGCTGCAGAAGGTGCTTCAGGCGGTCGGCCGGTCACTGGCTGTCCCCGCGCTGGAACACCATCGTACGACCCGCCCCGTGGAGGCCCGCACATGAGCGACCAGGTTCAGTCGATGTTCGCGTCCATCGCGCCCCGTTACGACACCGCCAACGACGCGATGAGCTTCGGCCGCCACCACGCGTGGCGCCGCATCGCGGTGAAGCTCGCCGGCGCGAAGCCAGGAATGTCGGTGCTCGACTGCGCGACCGGCACTGGCGATCTCGCCCTCGAGTTCAAGCGCGCCGTCGGCCCCACGGGCACCGTGGTCGGCACGGACTTCTGCGAGCCGATGTTGAAGCCGGCCCCGGAAAAGGCCGCGAAGGCGGGGCTGCCGGTGAAGTTCGAAGTCGCCGACGTGATGAAGCTGCCCTACCCCACGGCCACCTACGATCTCGCGTCGATCTCGTTCGGCATCCGCAACGTCGACGAGCCGAAGGTCGGCCTGCAGGAGCTCGCCCGCGTCGTGAAGCCCGGCGGCAAGGTGATGGTGCTCGAGTTCGGCCAGCCCGAAGGGCTGTTCGGCGCCCTCTTCCGCTTCTACGCGCGCTTCTTCATGCCGCTGATCGGCCGCGTCATCACCGGCAACCGCGCGGCGTACGAGTACCTGCCACGCACCAGCGCCGCCTTTCCCTGCGGCGAGAAGTTCGTTGAGCTGATGAATTCGACAGGCAGCTTCTCTGAAGCGAAGGCCACGCCGCTGATGTTCGGCACCGCGTGGGTCTACGTCGGCACCGTCAAGGCTTGAGCACCGCGCGCACGATCTCGCGGCAGCGCGCGATCGCGTCCGTCAGCGGGAAGTCGACCCACGGCGCCTTTTTCTTCGTGTAGCTCTTCCACTTTGAAGTACGCCTTGCGTCCCAACGGCTTGTCACGCGCGTCCACGGCTCTTCCCGGTGGTCATGCCTCCCGCGATGATGTGCGCCAGCCGCAGCGGCTCGGGAATCACGCCGTGCGTCGTCGTCCGTTCGAGCATCCGCTGCGACTCGTCCATCGACAGCCCCGCCCGCTGCACCCAGACCTGACCCAGCTGTTCCGGCTAACCCGCTTTTTCGATCGTCGCGCGCTTCCGCGCCGCACCCGGGATCCGTTCGAGCGCCTCGAAGAACTCTTTGAGCTTCGGGCGCTTTCGCATCACCACCAGAACCGGCAGATCGAGCGCTTCCGACAGCTGGTGGATGTCGACCGCGTTGAACCCCGCACAGGTGATGCCCTGCATCATCACGCCCCGCACGTGCACCAGCGCCTTGTCCTTCACCAGCTGCGCCATCACCTCGGTCGCGTCGTAGCCGTCGCGCTTCACGTGTCCGCGCACCACAATCTCGAGCCGCGGGCCGGAACACACCGTGCCGACGAGGGCGACCTCACCCCGGTGGTCGCGCGCGAACGGCGCATCGTCGAAGCCAATCACGTTGGATAGAGATCGTTTGTACATAAGTCACGCCGTCGTCTGCTGCCGCCGCCTGCGCCACGCCGCCCAGATCTTGGGGCCCAGCGCGAGCGCCACCATCGCAGCCCCCCCGGCGAGGGCCTTGAGCAACGCCTCGGTGCGCGCCCCTTCGACGCCTTCGAGCAACGCCGTCGCAAACCAGGTGTAGACGACGGTCGGAGGAATCGCTCCGATCGCCGAGCCCACGGCGAAGTGCCACCACTTCATCGGTGACACACCCACGGCCACGTTCACCGCCAGAAACGGCAGGGGCAACTGACGAATCGCGATCATCGTGCTGACACCCGTCTCGCGGACCACCACCGATTCCCAACCCTTGTCCTTCAGCCAGGCCTCGACCTTTTCCCGGCCCAGCCAGCGCCCGATGCCGAAGTGGACATTAGAGACGATGTTCAGTGCGAGCAGGCTGACCGCCATCCCCGGGA
>JAYUXE010000215.1:0-5657 GCA_043753165.1 Archangiaceae bacterium
AGCAGCACCATCGTCTCGCGTTGCCGCTGCATCGCCTCGCGGTCGCTGTGCGCCTGGGCCCGCGCGCGCTGCAGCCGCATGCCGAGCTCTGCTTCCAGAGCCTGGGTCGAGACGAAGTCACAGACGCCCGGCATGTCGCGCTCGGCACCTCCGGGATGCGTGATGGCGACGACTTTCAGCTTCGAGCCGGCGGGTGATTTCAGCAGCGCTTCGAGGGCCTCGTCGCCCCCATCGGCGGTGAGGTCGACGACGGCGAGCTCGGCTTCGGGTGGAACGGGCAAGGCGGCCGGCATCCAGCGCAGCCCTTCGATCACCTGCACCACGCGGTCTCGCGTCGCGGCGCCTTCGGGGAGGATGACGATTGAACGGCTGGACAAGGACGAGGGGCTTTTAACCCCTTACAACGCAAAACGCCTCCCCCGATGCGATGGGGAGGCGTTGCAAGGCGACAGCGTGCGGGTCCGCTAACGCCGAACGATGACCTGACCCGGAGGCGGGCGCTGACCTGGATACGGGTAGCTGTCGTGCGGGTGACGCGGCGGGTACGGAATGAAGACCCACTGCTGCACCGTTTCGTAGTGGGCGGGCACCAGCTGCGTGAGCATCACCGGGTAACAGCGTTCACTGCGGCGGTGCTTGTTGCGCCAACGGTTGCCACGGCACTCGGTGACCGTGACCTGTTCATAACGGTCGGACACCCACTGCTCGATGTTTTGCAATTCGAAGTGTCCGTCGGGCCGGTGCGCCGGCTGGGCTTGAACGACCGGAACCGCTGCGTGGGCATCGCAGGGGACTTCAGCGAAGGCGGCAACGGAAGTGAGGGTGGCTGCAACTGCGACCGCCATCAGGCTCGTTTTCATGCTCGCCATGACGCCCCCGGTGCGGGATCTATTCAGCCATGCCCGCCTACACCCGCCGCCCTGTCGTCGCTCCCCGTGTTTCCGGAATCGCCCTGCGCGCTTTCGTCAGCGCCCTCGAGTCAGGGGCGCTGGGCAGCACGCTGCTCGGCAAAGTCACCCGCGACAGCGGCCTCGATGATTTCCGGAAGACGCCCGCGCCGCACGGCTCGCCGCTTCAGGTGCCGCTGCCGCTCGACATCTCGGCGCCGCGGTCGCGTTCCGGCGCGGAGCTCGCCGCTGAAGCGGTGAAGGCCTCGCCCGCGGGAAATCTGCAGACCGTGGCGGCGTTCGGCGAGGCGTACCGCGGCGGCAAGACGGATCCGGTGCAGGTCGCGCGCCTGTTGAACCAACACATCGAACGGCTCGACCACGGCCCTGACCGGATGGCGTTCTTCATCGCGCGCAAGCCGGACGAAGTGCTCGCCGCGGCTGAACGTTCGGCCGAGCGGCTCGAGAAGAACCAGGCGCTCTCGCCATTCGACGGCGTGCCGGTGGTGGTGAAAGACGAGGTCGACTTCGCGGGCTACCCGACGACGCTGGGCACGTCGTTCATGAACACGGTGGCGCAGACGGACTCGACGGTCGTCGCGCGCTTGAAGGCCGCAGGCGCCGTGATTCTCGGCAAGGCCAACATGAACGAAATCGGCATCAACCCAATCGGCGTGAATCCGCACCACGGTGCGTGCCGAAACCCGTACGACCGTTCACGCATCTGCGGCGGCTCGTCCAGCGGCTCGGCGGCAGTGGTCGCGGCGGGGCTGGTGCCGGTCGCGATTGGCCTCGACGGGGGTGGCTCGATTCGAATTCCGGCCTCGCTGTGCGGCGTCGTCGGGCTGAAGGCGACGTTCGGGCGAATCAGCGAAGCGGGAGTGCCTCCGCTGTGCTGGACGCCGGGGCACCTCGGGCCCATCGGCCTCACCGTCGCCGATGTCGCGGCGGCGTACGCGTTGATCGCGGGGCCAGATGAGGCAGAGCCGTCGACGCTGCGCCAGTCGGGCGTTCACCTCACCGACTTCACCGCAGGAAACCTGAAGGGCGTGCGAATCGGAATGTGCCGGCCGTACTTCGAAGACTCCGACGCCTCGGTGGTCGAGCGCTGCCGGGAAGGCGTGAGGGTATTGACGGATGCGGGCGCGACCCTCGTCGAGCTTCCGGCTCCGGACTTGAACACCCTGCTGTGGTCGCACGCGATCATCATTCTTTCCGAGATGTCGGCGTCGATGCTGCCGCACACGAACGAAGACAGCTCGCGGTTCGGCTTCGACACCCGCACGAACCTCGCGATCGGCCGCCACTTCCGCGCGACGGACTACGTGCATGCGCTGCGGCACCGGCACCTGATTACGAAAGACTGGCTCGACCTGATGAAAGACGTCGATGCGGTGGTGACGCCGACGTGTGGAATTACCGCCCCGCCCGTGCCCGAGGGCGCGCTGCCGGATGGCGAATCGAACCTGCCCGTCGTCGATGCGCTGATGCGGTACGTGCGGCAGGGAAACGTCACTGGCTTTCCGGCAATCAGCGTTCCGGTCGGATACGACGGGGGCGGGTTGCCGGTCGGCCTGCAGCTGACCGCCCGCCCGTACGAAGAGCATCTGCTGCTGCGGCTCGCCCGAGTCATCGAGGCGAAGGTCGAGCGCCGCCTGCCGAAGGTTCACGTTCAGGTGCTGTGACAGTACCCCATGCCCGTTGATTTGAAGGGCGCCTCGTCTATGCCGACTGGCTCGAAGAACAGGGCGACCCGCGCGCGCAGCTGATTCGCCTGCAATGCCAGCAGCAGAAGGTTCCCGAGCAGACCGACGAATGGCGCGCGCTGCATCGGCAGATTCAGCCGCTGCTCGATGCGTCGCGGAAGAAGTGGGCGGGCCTCGCGGCACCCTACGCAAATGCGCAGCGGTTTCAGCGCGGGTTCGTCGACCGGGTCCAGATGACGATCGCCGCGTTCGTGAAGCACGGCGAGGCGGTGTTCAGCGACGGGCCCATTCAGAAGCTGCTGGTCGCGACGAAGCGGTTCAACGCGAAGGACCTCACGCCGAACCTGCGCACGGTCGGCTTCCACTACAACCACAGCAGCAGCGGCATCAACCTCGGCCTCGCGCGCAACCCGGTGCTCACGAAGCTCGAGTCGATGGACGAGTCCGTGTACCGCGGGCTCGACGGCGAACGCCCGAACGAGAAGCTGGCGTCGGCGATGGCCGAGCTCGCCAAGGCCCGGCCCACTTTCAAGGTGTGGGTTCGCAGCGGCACCGAGATCGCTTCCGATGCGGCGGTGCTTCCCTTCTTCGAGGAAGCGAACCCGGCAATGCTTCACACGCTGGCACTGACGAACTGCATCGCGGTCACCGACGCGACGGCCGAAGCGATTGCGAATTCTCCCAAAGCCGCTGGTCTGCGAAAGCTGCACTTCTTCAACAGCGGCATTGGGCCCGCGGGCGTCGACACCCTGCTCTCTTCGGCGCACCTCGGCGGCATCACCGACTTCGGCTTCACCAGCTACGACGGGTACGGCGGCGAAGTGTGGTCGGACGGCGCGTGGAACGCGGTGGGCCAACACTTTGCGGACCTGCCGGAAGCGCGCGCACCGAAGAAGCTCGAGCTGCAGTCGAGCCGTGCCTTCGCGCCCGCGCTGGCCGAAGCGCTGAAGAAGAAGTACGGGCTGTGAACTGAGGAGGAACTCCAAATCATGCTCAACGCGATCGCATGCCTTCTGCTCTGCGCCAGTACGCCGTTTGCCGCTGATTTGAAGGTTCGTGCTGCCGGGTGGAGCAGCGACAACCAGCGGGTCCTCCTCGTTCACGAGCTCGGTTGGCAGGAAAGGCAGGCGTCGAACGGCAAGGTGCTGCGCAGCGGCGATTTCCGTGAAAGCCCGATCATGGATGCCGCGATCTCTGCCGACGGAAAGTATGTCGCGGTCAGCTGGTCGTACGCCTCGCAAGACACGGTGCGGGTCTTCAAGTGGGGAACCTCGAAGCCGCTGTTCGAGCTGCCATCGGCCTACGTCCTCAAGATGTTCTGGTGGAACGAGAAGCTGGTCGTGTCTACCGACTCAGAGGCCGGCGTGTGGATGAGCTCGATCGATGGGAAGCGGGTCGACGTCTGCCAGTCGTCGCTGGGCGTCTGCGCAAAGGGCGCGCAATTGGTCTGCAACATCGACCGTCGCTGTTGGGCGCGGCCAGACGCCGACCTCTTCGTCTGTGTCGCCCCACCCATTCGGACGTTCGAGATTCGCAGCCGCAAGCGAAGCGGCAAAATCGAGACGGAAGTCGACACCTCGCTCGAACCTGCAGAGCGCATTCTGAGCTTCGAAGGGCTCGACCAAAGTGCCAGGGTGTTCTTCTTCAGCGTGACGCGCGAAGAAAAAATCATTCGGGGCGCGCTGTCGCTGTCGAACCGCAAGGTCAGCCGCGAGAGCTACGACCCGAAGCGGGCGATGCACTCGACCGACCCCGACTCCACGTCGTTCATGTCGGTCGCGATTGACGCGTCGGGCGCCCCGGTTTCATTCGAGCCGGTTATCGACATCACGTGCCCGTACCCTGACAAGGTGAGCACCAACGCTGCAGGCCACACACTCAGTTGGCAGCGCGGCGCGATGGGATACCTGCTCGATCGCCCCTCGACGGAACGCTGAGCCAGCGAGTGCTGACCCCCGGAAGCCGCGGCGACGAAACTTCCTCGCCTAAGCGGCGCGCGGGGACGCCGGCCCGATTCGGCTCTGCGCGAGCTTCAAGATGACGAAAATCGTGCTGAGCAGCACCACGCCGACGACGAGGTATGAAAAGTAATTGAAGGGCCAAATCATCCAGCCCGCGGGGATGAAGGCCACCTGCACGTCGTTGTGCGGGCCCGAGTACATGTAGTTGGCGTCGAAGGCCCAGTTGATGAAGAAGATGAGCAGCGACCACGCCGCAAGGCCGCCCATCGAGCGCGCGTGGTACCTGAAGTCGTAACGAAAATCCCAAGTCAGGAAGAGGAAGATGGGAATCGCGAACAGGTAGTAGTGCCCGATGAGGTAGTGCCAGAAGGCGAAGTTCCCGAAGCTGCCTCCGCCGAGATTCAAGTTCGCGAACGAGATGAAGCCCGCACCAATCGACCAGATCGACAGGTACTTCACCAGGTCGTAGCGCTTGCAGAGGATGAGGATCGAGATCGCAATCTTCAGCGACGCGCAAAGGTGCAGCGGATACCGCTCGTACGAAGGCACGCAGGGGTAGACGAACTTCGACACCGCCGCGACGATCTCGAGCCCGAGCACCAGCGCCGCCGTGCCTTCCATGAACAGCCGGCTGTCGCGCAGCATCGGCAGCTTCTTCCGGAACGCGATCATCAACCCGAGGATCGCGAGGAGAATCAGCACCAGCACCCCGTGACCCACGCTGCCCATCTCGAAGCGGGTGCTGGCGTGCGAGTTGGGGTCGAAAAAATCCATCGCCGAGATTCTAGCAATCGGTGAATGGGCCGCCCATCGTGCGCCCGCAAAGATGATTCGATGGGTCGTGCTCCTGGCGTGGGTCGGACTCCCGGGCGTGGCCCGGGCGGCGGCGTCTCAGTGTCTGGGTACCGGGGGCTCGCTGCTGATTCTCGACGAGACGTTCGTCGTTTCGCTCGCTCCGGATGGCTTCGAGAACCAGCTCAAGGCGTCGCTGTGCAAACCGCTGATTCAACGGCCGGGAATCCTCTTCGACTACAGCTCGTGGGACATCGGCGCCTTCAACTACTTGAGCCCCATCTACGACCAGCAGGGCGTGACAGTCGGAA
>JAYUXE010000216.1:0-12323 GCA_043753165.1 Archangiaceae bacterium
TCGAGCACGGCCATCGCGTCCTGCACGGCATCCCTTTCCAACAGCGCCTGCGCCATCGCGGTGCGCAACACGCGGCCGCCGTCCTTGCGGGCGTACGTCGACAAGGCGTCGAGCTCGGCGTCGCTGAGCGCTTCCCCGTCTTCGACCTTTTCGAGCAGCGCCACCAACGCCGGTTCTGGCTTCACTGGCACGATGGTATGGCAGCGGCATGACCGACGCGATTCGGAAGGTGACGCTGATCAACGGTGACGGCATCGGGCCGGAAGTGATGGAGGCCACGCGGCAGGTGCTGGTCGCGGTCAAAGCCCCGCTGGAGTTCGAGCACCAGGACGCGGGCGCCGAGACGGTGAGCCGCCACGGAACCAACCTGCCCGACGTGACCATCGAGTCGGTGATGCGCAACGGCGTGGGCCTCAAGGGTCCGACGGCGACGGGCATCGGCGGTGGGCTGGTCTCGGCGAACGTCGGAATCAGAAAGCGCCTCGACCTGTACGCCAGCCTGCGTCCCATCAAGTCGGTTCCGAACGTGAAGACGCGGTACGAGGACGTCGACCTCATCGTCGTGCGCGAGAACACCGAAGACCTGTACGCGGGGCTCGAGCACATCGTGGTGCCGGGCGTGGTCGAGAGCCTGAAAATCATCACCGAGAAGGCGAGCTCGCGCATCTGCCGCTTCGCGTTCGAGCACGCGGTGAAGATGGGGCGGAAGAAGGTCACCGCGGTTCACAAAGCGAACATCATGAAGCTGTCTGACGGGCTCTTCCTCGACTGCTTCCGTCGCGCCGCACGCGACTTCCCTTCGATTGTGGCTGAAGAGGTCATCGTCGACGCGCTGTGCATGCAGCTGGTGAAGGACCCGGCGAAGTACGACGTGATGGTGATGGAAAACCTGTACGGCGACATCGTCAGCGACCTGTGCGCGGGCCTGGTCGGCGGGCTCGGCCTCGTCCCCGGCGCGAACATCGGAGCGACGCTCGCCATGTTCGAGGCCGTTCACGGTACGGCACCGGACATCGCGGGGAAGGGGCTTGCGAACCCGACGGCGATGTTGATGTCGGCCGTGATGATGCTCGATTGGTTGAGCCTGCCGAAGCTCGCGCGGCAAATCGAAAAGGCGGTCTTCCAGGTGTACTCGGAAGGCAAGGTGCGCACGGGCGACCTGGGTGGCAAGGCGACGACCGCCGAGTTCACGCAGGCCATCATCCAGGCGCTTTGAGAGTCGCAGCCGCGCTGCTCTGTCTTGCGGCGTGCGCTCCGCGGGGTCCCGTTGCACTGAGCGCGGCGCAGCTGCAGTCGCGCGCGAGCCGGGCGATGGCGGCGGACTTCGAAGAGGTGTTCGATGCGGCGTGGCTGACGCTCGAGGCGTCGGGCTGGAAGGTGGTGGAGCACGACCGTCGCGCGGGCACGCTGGTGACGAACGTGGTGGTCGGCTCCTCCGGGCTGGGCCGCGGGTGGACCGCCGCTGTCTCTCAGACGGGGACCACCGTCTCGCTCACTTTGCTGCCGCGCGTCTTTCAGAACGAGCGCGAGCTGACGCAAGAGATGTACTGGACGCTGGAAGGTGCGGGCGGCGAGCAGGAAAGGTGGGACGCGTTGTTCGAGCCCATCGCGGCGCTGACGGCCGCGTGGAAGGCGCACCCCGAGCTGGTGCTGTCGACGTCGCGCGGGGAAGTGGACGCGGTGGGCGTGCGCCTGCTGGTGCCGGGCTGGGCGCGCTTCGACTTCACCACCGACCGGTGGACGATGGTGATGCGTGGAGCGGCGAAGGGCGTCACCTCCGCGCTGATGTACCGCATCGAACGCCGGCGGCCGTTGGCAGATCCGGCCCCGGTGGTGCACGAGGTGCTCGAGCTGGCGCTGCACGCTCCAGGAAAAGTCATCGAGCCGTCGGACTGGGAAACGGGCAGCGACGCGTGGGGCCACCGCGGTGCGGGCGAGGTGAAGGTGGGCGCGCAGCTGACGCCGGTGGAAGTGCATTGGCGACGGTGGGAAGCGGGCGACAACGCGTGGCTGGTGCGGGTGGTGGCGGTGTGCCCCGCGGGCGACGAGGCGTGCGACGCGGACGTGCGCCGGGTGGTCGAGAGCGCGGTGAGCACGGCGCCCGTGCGTGACCAGTTCCGGTAGAAAACTCAAAGGCTTCGAGGAAGGGCGCTAGAGTTTTTGGCCCATGACGACCTCGCATCCTGAAGGACAACTTCACGCGCTCGTGGATGCCTGTGCCGCGGTCGTGAAGGCGCGGACGAAGAACTTCCAGCCGAAGGTGGCGCTGATTCTGGGCAGTGGGCTCGGTGACTTCGCCGACACGCTGAAAGACAAAGTCGCGATTCCGTATTCCGAACTGCCGAATTTTCCGCAGTCGTCGGTGCCGGGGCATGCGGGGCGGTTGGTGATGGGCACGCGTGATGGCGTGCCGGTGATGGCGATGCAGGGGCGCGTGCATTTCTACGAAGGCTACGCGCCGTGGCAGGTCGCGTTTCCCGCGCGCGTGCTGTGCAGCTTCAAGCCGTTGGCGCTCGTCGTGACGAACGCGGCGGGCGGCATCAACCTGGGCTTCAAGGTCGGCGACCTGATGGCGATTTCAGACCACTTGAACCTGTCGGGGTGGAATCCGCTGGTCGGGCCGAACGAAGAGAAGCTGGGGCCGCGGTTTCCGGACATGAGCCACGCGTATGACCCGGCGCTGCTCGCGGTGCTCGAAGGCTGCGCGGCGTCGGAAAAGATTTCGCTGCGCAAGGGCATCTACGCGCAGCTGTCGGGGCCGTCGTACGAGACGCCAGCCGAGATTCGAATGCTGCGCACGCTGGGCGCCGACGCGGTGGGGATGTCGACGGTGCCGGAAGTCATCGTCGCTTCGCACATGGGCGTGAAGGTGGCGGGCGTGAGCTGCGTGACGAACCTCGCGGCAGGCATCGGCACGCAGAAGCTCTCGCACGAGGAAGTGTCAGAGACGGCGAACCAGGTGAAAGACGTGTTCATGCGGCTGTTGGGGCGGTTCGTGGTCGAGGTGGCGAAGAATGGCTGACCGGCGCAAAGCACAGCGCGATGACGAACGGCGCGACAGCCCGCGCGTGCCGATGATGTTCCTGGTGCGCGATGTCACCGAGGGCGGCAGCTACCTCGAGCGCGAGGGGGACCTTTCGCTGGGTGGCATCTATTGGAAGGGGCGCTACCCGCCGTTCGGAACGCAGGTCGAGGTGCGGTTCCGGTTGCCGGGCGTGCCGAAAGAGATTCGCGCGAAGGGCGAAATCATTCGCGTGATGGAGAAGGGCCACGACCTCGATTTCCACGTGCGGTTCGTCGAGCTCGACGTGTCGGACGAGCTGGCGATGGCGCGGCACATCGAGAACTTCGGAAAGTAGCTTCAGCCGGCCGACGGGCGCGGCGACGACGCACCACGGCCGGGGCTGGGGCGCGACGACGACGAGACAAGAGACTGGGCGAGGTCGTTGCGCGCGAGGGCGCTCGAGAGGCCCTGCTTCAAGAGCTCGGCGAGCTTTTCGGAAAGGCGGTTCTCGTCGACGTCGTCGCTGTCGATGATGAGCGCTTCGACGTGAAGCCCGGTCACCGAGAGCACGAGGTTGATGAGGTGCTGCGACATCGGGTCGCTGCTCAGCGAGTCGCCGTAGCGCATCATTCGCGCGGCGACCCAGGTGGCGCCTTCGGACGGCAGGTCTTTGCCCTCGACCAGCTGCGTTGCCAGACGTTCCCACCCGGCGTTGCTCGACTCGATGAGGCAGGTGATGAGCAGCGCGGCCGGCCCTTCGGAGAAAGCGCCGAGCGCTTCACGCACGGCCTGGCGGGCGATGCCGTCGCAGGCGTCGCGCATCACGTCACCCAGCGTCTGCCCGGCGTGGAGCCCGGCTGAGACTTTCGCCGCGGCAGACGGCCCAAGCTTGTTGAGGGGATTCAGCGACTTGATGGTCTGAAGGAAGGTCATTGGGGCTCGGGCGCTCCCCGTGATTCTCTTCCCGGTGTGGGCGTCTGTATTGCGGGGATTCTGTCAGTGGCGGTTACTTTCGCGGATCATTTTCGCGGAAATGATCGAAGCCTTTCGAGGGGATGGCGCGACCGTCGACCGTGACGCCTTCGCCTTTCAGCACCTCGCCGATGCAGGTGAAGCCCGGGCCGGGGTCGCGGCCGGTGCTGACCAGCAGCTGGTAGTCCTCACCGCCGTTCAGCGCCCAGTCGAGGCCGCGGGCGTGGCTCGCAATCGCTGCGTGAATCGGCAACGCGGCAGACGCGAGGTTCGCGCGCACGCCCGACGCTTTGCAGAGGTGGCCGAGGTCGGCAAGCAAGCCGTCAGAGATGTCGATCGCGGCCGACGCGTTTCGCCGCGCGGCCTGGAGCCCGAGCTTCACCTGCGGCGTGGGTCGTCGCTGCATTGCGCGCAGCTTCGGCAGGTGGAGGCCGGCGGCGGCGCCTCCGAGCGTTCCCGTCACGTAGAGGAGCTCTCCGGGTTTTGCAGTCGAGCGCAGCAGCGGGCGCGTCGTTTCTCCCGCGAGCGTGAGCGTGAGGGTGAGCACCGGCGACGACGTCACGTTGCCGCCGAGCAGCTGCAGGCCGTGCTCGAGCGCGAGCGGCCGCATGCCAGTGGCGAGGGCGCGCAGGTCTTTTGCGGTGAAGCGTTTCGGCAGGCCGAGGGCGCAGAGCCACCACGTGGGCTTCGCGCCCATCGCCGCGAGGTCCGACAGGTTCACCGCGAGCGCTTTGTGCCCGATGTCGGCGAGGCTGAACGTGCGGCGGGTGAAGTGGATGTTCTCGACCACGGCGTCGGTCGTGAGGCACGTCGGGCCCGTCGCCGGCAGCACCGCGCAGTCGTCTCCCGGCCCGTGCGGCGCGCGCGGGTGCGGGAGCAGCGCGGTGAAGATGTCGATCCCTTCGAACTCGGTCACGGCGGCGAAGGAAGCACGTCGCAGTGGTGAAGTGGAAGTGCGGTGGCACGGCAAAGGCCTGCCGACGACCGAGGAGCGCCTGCTCCTCTGGTGAACTTTCTTACTTAAACGGTCGGAAGCCCCCGGCGCCTGGCCGGAGGCCCCTTCCGAAAAATCGTTACCGCTTGGTGGGCGGCGCTGAACGTCCCTGTTCGGTCGGCCCGTCACTCGCAGTCGCCGCGGCCAGGGTCCGCAGCGTCGTCGGCCCCGCGACAGCGAGGTGCGGCTTGAGACGGTCGTACTTCTTCTTGCCGAACCCCTTCACCTGCACGATTTCCTCCGGGCGGGTGAAGGGCGTCTTCTTGCGGAACTCGATGATCCGAGCCGCGGCTTTCGCTCCCACGCCGGGCAGCAGGTCGAGCTGCGCCGCCGTCGCCTGATTCAGGTTGATGACTCCCGACACCTGCTTCGCCGGCTTTCGAGAAGCCGCCTCCGCGTTGCCGAGCCCCAGAAAAACAACCGCCGCCACCGCCACCACCGTCATTGCCTGTTTCATTTCAGTGTCCCCCCATGAATTGTGAATCTGCCTGCGCCTCGAGCTGCTCTTCCGACTGCTCTTTCGTCGAGCCGGCGTACTCCCGCCGTTCGGCTGCTTCCCGGATGTGAAGCTTTCCGTCGATGGGGAGCACGTCGAGCGTCACGTTGGCCGAACCATCTCGATTGGCCCACGCGTACCCGGCGCGAATCCACACCGCTGCCCCGCTGCTGTCGGCCTTTCGAACCGAATACACGGTGTACTTTTTTCCAAACTCCATTCGCTTCCTCACTTTTCGAGAAATCCATTCCACCCCGGAACGGTGTTGCTCGAGAGAGCAGCGCGTGTGCCAGACGCGCGTCAGAGGAGAGCCGCTGCACGCGGGCGCGATTCGTCTCGCACCGCGGAGCGGCACGGATGCTCCACTGTTCAGCTACTGCGCAGCGGCCTTCGACGGCTTCTTCGACTTCGCCTTCACCGGCTTCGCCTTCGGTGAAACGGGCTTCACAGGCACGGGAGGAGGAGGCGCGGGCTCGACGACGACGCCCGCATCGACGACGACCTCGGGCAGCCCCGCATCGACGACCTCGATCACCACTGGAGCCACGCGCACCGGCGGAGGTGGCGGCAGCTCGACGGCGCGCGTGCGCACGGACAGGGCGTAGACGCCGCCGCCCGCGACGAGCCCGACGAACGCGAGCATCCCGAGGGTGGTGAGGACCATGCGACGGCGCCGGCTCTTGAAGATGGCGAGCACCTTCAGCGCGGCCTGCGCGGACGGCGGTCGGTCTTCCGCGCGCACGCTGACCATCAAGTTCACGAAGTCCGTCATCCATTCGGGGACTCTGCCTTCGGTCGCGACCTCACCGGGCACGCCGCCGAACAGCGCCTCGTGCAGCACCACGCCGACGCCGTACAAGTCGGACAGCGGGCCAGATTTTCCCCAGCGCTGCTCGGGCGCCATGTAGCGAAGCGAGCCGAGAATCGCGGCCGACTCGGTGAGCGTCGACTGCCCGTCGAAGCGCGCGATGCCAAAGTCACACAGCTTCGGCCCGGCGGCGGCGAGCAGAATGTTTCCGGGCTTGATGTCGCGGTGCACGAGGCCCGCGCCATGAACGGCGACCAGCGCTTCGAGCAGCGCGCGTGCCAGCTTCTCTGCCTCGAGGGCCGTCATCCTGCCCTTCTTCAACACCTCGCGAAGGTCGGCGCCCTCGATGCGTTCCATCGCGTACCAACAGAAGCCGCGTTCTTCGCCCTGATCGAGAATCCGCACCACGCCCGGGTGATTGAGGGCGCGCAGCGCGTGCGCCTCGCGGCGGAAGCGTTCACGAAGTCCGGGCTCGGCGGCGAGCAACGGCGACAACACCTTCACGGCGACCTGCGCCCCCGTCGGACCCGTCGCGGCGTAGACGGCGCCCATTCCTCCGGCGCCCAGGGTGCGTTCGAGCTTGAACCCGCCCAGCGTCTCGGCCACAAGGTCGATTTGGGGCCACAGCCGCGCCTGCCCCGGGGCGGTGTCGATGCCCGTCAGGTCCACCACCACCCCGCACTGCGTGCAACCCGCACTCTGGTTCGCGCCCGGTGGCGGCAACGGCGTGCGACAGCTGGGGCAGAGAAAGTTCATTCGAGCCAATCGATGCCGTATTCCTGAATCTTCCGGCCCAACGTTGGGCGCGAGATGCCCAGCTGCTCGGCCGCCTGCGCCTTCACGCCCCGCGTGCGACGCAGCGCGAGCTGAATCTGTTCTCTTTCCACCGCTCGGATCAACTCGGCCAGCGTGCCGCCCGTCTTTCCCGCCGGCGCCGCGAGCACCTCAGCCGGCAAATCTGCCAGCGTCAGCGACTCACCGCTGCGCAGCACCCACGCCCGTTCCAATGCATTCGCCAGCTGCCGCACGTTGCCCGGCCAGCTGCAGCGCTCGAGGGCGGCCGCGACGTCAGGGCCGATTTCCGCGACTGCCGCGTGTCGCCGCAGCAGCCGTTTCGCCAGCGGCACGATGTCTTCGCGGATCGCGCGGATCAACAGTCGTCCGGCTGCCGCACAGTCGTCGTCGCTGGCGTCGGTGGCTTCGACGGTCTGCGTGGGAATCGCGCGGCTCAGAATCAACGTCGACTCGCCGTCGACCGCGCGCAGCGCTTCGAAGTCGGGCGCGTACGCGACGACGGTCGAGCCGATGCCGATCTGGTCCCCCGCAGCCAGCGTGCGCGCGCCGTCGAGCTTCTCGCCGTTCACCCAGGTGCCGTTGCGCGAGCCGAGGTCCTTGAGCACCACCGCGTCGCCGTCGCGGTCGAACACGCAATGCTCGCGCGCGACTTTTTCGTCGATCAGCTGAAGGTCGCTTTCGGCGCCGCGGCCGACGAGCAGCCGGCGGTCGAGCGTGCGGGTGATGCCGCGGCGCGGGCCGAACATCACGCAGAGGACTGGGGCGTTCGACACCGTCACGCGACGTTACTCAGTGCAACACGGTGTGACGCTCCAAAGGTCTTCTGCATGGCCAACCACCGGCCACCTTTGCGAAAAGTGCGCCGCATGCGGGGTGCACAGCCACGGGCGCATGACGCTCGCGGCGGTGCTGATGGCGGTGGTGGCAGCGACGGGAACCCACCAGCGGTGGGGAGACGGCGAACGGGCCGGTGCACACGTGGCGCGCGGGTCCAGTGGTGCCGCTCGTGATGGTCGGGCAGGCGACGTTCGCGAAGGCAGAGGCGTGGCGGCGGGCGCTGCCGGCGGCGATGCGGGCGAAGGTCACCCACCACGCGGCGGGGTGTTCGCACATGCAAATCGTCACCGCGGGGAAGTGGCTGCCCCAGCTCGTTGGCTCACCCGCAGCGACCGATTCAATGAACTGACATCGCCGAGAGCCCAACCGCTGCGCCGGCCGTGGCGAGCAGCATCAGGCTGCCCCACACAATCGCCATCACCCGCCACGGCCAACGGCGCTGCGGACGCGTCTGGCGAAGAATGAAGCCGACCAGGAAGGCGAGGGCCGCACCCGGCACCGCCACGAACATCAACGCCGTCAAAAAACCAACCCCGATCGCTTCGAGCATCAGCCGATCAATTCCTGAACGAGCTTGGTGAGGTACTCGAGGTCGAGCGGCTTGTGGACGATGTACGCGGCGCCGAGGCGGTTCGCGCGGTCGTGGGTGGTCGGCCCGGGGTGGCCTGTCATGAGAATGAACGGAATCGCCCAGTCGGTGCGGCGCAGCTTGCTCAGCGCCTCGATGCCCGAGAGCAGGGGCATCTGCAAATCGCTGATGATCAAATCGGGCGTGGTGGTCTGAAGCGCCGCCAGCAGCTCTTCGCCGTTGGCGACTTCGTTCACCTGGTAGCTCATGCGGGTGAGCTTGCGCTGCAGCAAGCCCCGGAGATCAGCGTCGTCGTCGGCAATCAGAATCGAGCTCACCGCCGCGCGATATCAGCCCACGTCCGTCACGGGGTCGTTATCTGAACCGCCGCAGTCCACTGGCCCGGGCCGGTCGTGTTGACCGCCTGAATCCAGTACCGCGCGACACCCGCCGGAATCGCATCGTCGTCGAACGCCACCCCCGAAACTTCCGCGATGTACGCGGGCGGCCCCATCGCGAGGCGGCGGAACACGCGGTACCGGTTCGCCCCGTTGCTGCCCGCGACCCACGCCAGGCGCACTTTTCCGGCGACGAGCGTCGCGGTCGGCGTGTTCGCGATCGGCAGCGTCGCGCTCGGACCCGCAGTCACCTCGGGCGAGTAGCTGCCCAAGGTCGTCACGTTTCCGCTCTGCCCGACCACGTACGCGGGCGCCCCGTTCGGCATCGCCACCGTGCACACCGTTTCATAGAGACTCGCCGGCGCGCACGCGCTCGTGTACGGCCCGCCCTGCACCGTCGACGTGCGCAACGTGTACTGCGACGCGCCTGCGACCGGCGCCCAGCGCACCGTCACCGTCGCGTTGCCCGCTTCGATCGACAGCTTCGGCGGCACCGGCACCGCGTTCGTCGCCGTCACCACCGGCGTCGTCACGCTCCACGCACCGCCCACGGGCTGCACCGCGTACCGGTACGCCTCACCGTTCAAGGCATCGTCGTCGTAGAACGTCGCCACCGTCGGCAGCCCGACGTCGAGCCACGGCGCGTTTCCGAAGCGGCGATACACCTTGTACGCAGTCGCCGCCGGCACGCGCGGCCACGACAGGACGTTCGCGTGGTTGCCAGCAATCGCCGTCACCACCGGAATCACCGGCGCCGCGCTCTGCGCCGTGAACATCACCTCGGCGGAAGGCGTGCCGGTGCCACCTGGCCCAATCGAGGCCACCACCACGTAGAACGGGGTGCCGTTCGCCGGCGTCAGGTTGCAGTGCGTGTCGCCCGTGGCCGTGCACGTGCCCGCGTTGTACGGGCCACCCGGCGTCAGCGAGCTGCCCACGCTGTAGGAAATCGCATCGGTGACCGGCTGCCACATCACTGTCGTCGACGCGTTGCCTGCGATGGCCGTCACTCCACTCGGAGCAAGTGGCACCAGCGTGCTCGCCACCCGCGCGCCGCTGCTGGGAATCGCCCACACGCCGTCGCCGGCAGCGTTCGTCGTCTGGAACGCATAGAAGTACGGCACGCCATTGCTCACCGGGTCGACGAAGCTGACCGCCGACGTCATCCCCACGGGCTTCCAATCGGTCTGCGTCGTGCGGCGGTACACGCGGTAGCCCGTCGCCGTCGGCACCGCATTCCACGCAAAGCCGACCGCGGTGTTGCCGCCGGTGAACGTCGCCGAAGGAGGCACCGCGAACGTCGCGAGCGGCGTCACGCTCTGCTCGGCGGAAGGCGCTCCGACGACGGCGGCCGAGTTGGTCGCGGTGACGACGTAAAAATACGCGGTGCCGTTGGTGCCGCCGATGACGCAGCGCGTGTCCGAGGTCGAACAGCTGGCCTGGTTGTAGGGCCCGCGCGGCGTCAGCGAAGAGACGACGTTGTAGCTGGACGCGCCGGGCACCGGGTTCCACAAAATCATCAGCGCGCCATTGCCGGGCGTGGCGACGACGCCGGTGGGAATCGGTGGCGCGTACGGCGTGCCCCACACCGCGGCGGCGCCGAGATTTCCCCAGACGCTGGCGCCGCCCGCGCCGACCGCTTCGACGGCGTAGTGGTAGGCGAGCGAGTTGGTGACGACGTCGACGTGGCTCGGGCCCGGCGTCGAGCTGAGCAGTGCCCAATCCGTCAGTGGGGTGCGGCGGTAGACGCGGTAGCTGGCGGCGCCCGCGATGGGCGGCCAGGTGAGACGAATGCCGCCGTTGCCGGAGACGAGGGTCGCTCCAGGAGCGAGCGGCAGCGTGCCGAGCGCGGTCGCCTGCACCTGGGCCGAGTTGGGACCTGGCAACGTCGGGCCCTGCGCGCGGACGATGAAGTACGTGAGCGTGCCGTTGGTCACCGTGACGTTGCAGCGCGTCTCGTTGGTCGCGACGCAGGTCGAGCCGGAGTACGGGCCGCCCGAGGTGGTGCTCGACGAGACGATGTACGAGACGGCGCCAGGCACCGCGTTCCAGTTCACCATCACGCTGCCGTTGCCGGGCGTGGCGGCGACTCCGGTGGGAGCGACGAGCACGGTGGCGGGTTGTGCGGTCGCCACCACCTCATTCGAGACCGCGCTGTTGACGGCATTGTTCTGCGCCCGCACGACATAGAAATACGTGACGCCGGGAAGCGCGGTGTTGTCGAGGCCGGTGGTGCCGACCGCGGTGTAGGGGCCGCCAGAATTCGTCGCCCGAAGCAGCGTGTTCGCCGTGTAGCCGGCGCCGAGCTCGAACAAGACGGTGACGCCGTTGACGCGGCCGAACGCGCCGGTTGCAATCGCGGGCCGCGGGGCGAGCGTCGGCCCGGGCGTGACGCTGACGGGGCTCCAGTCACCTGCGTCGGTGGCGCCAACCGCGGCGACGAGGAAGTTGTACGTGGTGCCGTTCGAGAGCCCGGTGAGGACGAGGTTGTTCGCGGTGACGCTGATGGGGCCGGTGAAGGCCTGGTTCGCGGCGTTCTGGCGGTAGACGAGGTAGCGCGTCGCCGAGGGCACTGCCGACCAGTTGAGCTCGGCCCACGTGTTTCCCGCGGTGGCGGTGAGCCCGGCCGGCGCCGAGGGAAGCGTGGCCGACTGCACGCTGGTGACGTCGGTGGAGTACGGGCTGTTGCCGCCCGCGATGACGGTCTGCACCACGTAGAAATAGGTGAGCAATGGGTCGAGGGCGGTGTCGAGGAAGGCGACGTTGGTGAGGTTCGCCACCTGCGTGAACGGGCCCGCGGGGTTCGACGCGCGCAGGACGTTGTAGCTGAGCGCGCCTGCGACCGAGGACCACGACAGCAACGCCGTCGACTTCCCCGGAAGCACCGAGACGTTGGCCGGGGCGGCGGCGCCCGCGGCGGACGGCGTGAAGGTGACGGGCGCCGAGGGCTCCGAACGGCCGAACGGCGTCAGGGCCGACACCGTGTACGAGTACGTCGTGCCCAGCGCGATCGCGCGTTCGGTCGCAAAGGGGGCGGTGGTGCGCGCGACATCGACGTACGGGCCGGCGACGGCGGTGGCGCGCGAGAGGATGTAGCCCGTGGCGCCGGCCGTCGCCGTCCACGTCAGGGTCGCGTCGCCTGCGCCCTGAATGAAGGCGAGCCCGGTGGGAGCCGCTGGCGCGGTGGTGAAGGTCAGCACGAAGTTTACGGCGAAGGCGTTGCCCGCGAGGTCCTTTGCGCCCGTCGTCACGGTGAGCGTGTGCACCGTCTGCGGCGCAAGCGGCGCGGCCGGCACGAAGGTGAGCAAATCGCCGGTGAGCGTGCGCGTGCCGGTGATGGCGCCGCCTGCGGTGGCGAACGTGACGGTGGTGGCCGTGACGGTCGCGGGGTCGAGCGCTTCACTGAACCGCACGGTGATGCCCGCCTTCAGCGACACCGCGTTCTCGGCAACGC
>JAYUXE010000217.1:0-2343 GCA_043753165.1 Archangiaceae bacterium
CGCCATCGGTGGCCGGGCCCTGCACGCGCGTCACCTTGAACGCGCCGTCCTTCCACCGCCCTTCCAACCAGAGCACGCACGGGCGGCCGTCTCGCGGGCAGAACTGGTGGGCGCGATCCGCCAACGACACGCCCAGCGCTGAGTCATCGAGCTTCAGCGCCAGCGTACCGACGCGGGCGTTTTTCACAGCGTGCACCGGAGCCAGCTCGAGCGCGACGGGCAGTCGCACGGTTGCGGTCTGTTGAGTGAGCCAGGCCTTCAGCGCTGGCGCGTCGGCAACCGCGACTCCACGCACGAAGGCCAACGGCGGCGGCGGCGTCATGGGCTTCGGGCTCGCGCCGGTGAAGAAGAGCAGCATCGTCAGCACTGTCATAAAGGTGCCGCCAAGGGACACGACTTCAGCCGCCGTCGCCCGCGTCCGATCCGCCGTCGACGCCCGCGTCGACCCCAGCATCGATTCCTGCGTCCACGCCCGCGTCGACGCCTGCATCGATTCCTGCGTCCACGCCCGCATCGACGCCAGCGTCCGGCTTACCCGCGTCCGGTGTGCCGGAGTCCGGAACACCCGAATCCGGCTGGCCGGCATCCGGCTGACCTGCGTCAGGCTTGCCCGCGTCCGGAACTCCCGCGTCCGGCTTACCCGCGTCCGGCGTGCCTGAGTCCGGAACTCCCGCATCTGGCTTCCCCGCGTCGGGCCGGCCCGCATCGAAGTACGGAACAATGATCGTCCCACCGTCCTTTTTGCCACCGTCGATCTCGGTGGGATCGCCGCCATCGGGCAGCCGATCGATGCGCAGCACGACGAACGGCGACAGGTGGGCGACCGAGCCCGACAGCGTCCTTCGCACGCGATCCAACGGAGCGACCGGCGTCCCCAACGGTTCCCAATCACCCTCGTACCGCGTGTAGAGCCGCAGCAACGTGGGGTCGACGCCCGAATCTGCCGCGAACAGCTCTTCGATCTTGAACGTGACCTTCGCCGACTTCAGAAGCTTCGTGCCCGACGGCCCAATCTCGTAGCCGTTCGTGATCGCGCCGCCTGGAACATCGTTCGTCGGCGTGATGTAGATGTTCTTCGAGTCGTCGAGCGCGCCGGGCGGAATCAGAATGCAGACGCGGTCGTCGGTGAGGCAGACCTCGCCGCCGGTGGGGCCGACGATGTTCGAAGTGCTTCCGGTGGGACCACAGCTGAAGGCAAAGACGGCCGCCGCGATTGCTCCCCTCAGTGCGCGCATTGCGCCGGAGTATAGGCACCCTTCTTCCGGCCAGACGCCCACTTGACGATCGCCGTGTGCGTGGCAAACCTCCCTCTCGTTGCTTTCACCCACTGCCATCGCCTTGCTGCTGATCACATCCGCGACGGTGCGGATCCAACCCGGCACCGCGAAGCCGGGCGACGCGGTGCTGATCACCGTGCAGGGCGCCGACCCACGGCACCAACCGCAAGGCCGTCTCGGTGGATTCGATCTCGATTTCCTCCCCTACTCTGGCGGCTGGCAGGCGCTGCTCGGGTTGCCGGTCGAGCTTCCTGAAGGCTCGCTGGAGCTCTCGGTTCGCCTCGTTGCCGAAGAAGCCGAGCACGACGTCGACGGAACGTTGGAAGTGGTCGCTCCGAACTTCAGATCGAGCGAGCTGAAGGTGAGCAAGAAGTTCACGTCGCCCAGCAAGGCGCAGCGCGAGTGGAGCAAGCGCGACCAGGCCGCCTTCGACGCCGCGTTCGGGCAAGAACGAACCGAACGCCTCTTCACCACCAACTTCGACTGGCCGCGCAACGACGTCGTCACCGCGCCGTTTGGCGACCTGCGCATGTTCAACGGGAAGAAGAAGAGCCAGCACTACGGCGTCGACTTGAATGGCGCCACGGGTGACGCGGCCTTCGCGAGCAACGACGGCAAGGTGGTGATGCAGCGCGAGTGCTTCGGCTCGGGCAACACGGTGATTCTCTTCCACGGCCTCGGGCTCTACACCGCGTACTTCCACCTCTCGAAGTTCGACGTGAAGGAAGGCCAGACGGTGAAGAAGGGCCAGCGCCTGGGGCTCATCGGCAAGACGGGCCGGGTCACGGGCCCGCACCTGCACTGGGGCTCGAAGATCCTCGGCCGCTGGGTTGACGCGCGCAGCGTGCTGTCGTTGGACTTCGACTGACCGCGCTTCACCACTTCCACGGCAGGTGCAGGTGCTCGCGGGCCTCTTCGATGTTCATCGGCTCGCGGCCGACATCGCGGCTCATGCGCACGGCCTTCTCGACGAGCTCGGCGCTGTTCTTCGCCATCTGGGTGCCCGCGGTGTCGAGGTAGAAATTGTCTTCGAGGCCGACGCGCACGTTGCCGCCCAGCGCGAGCG
>JAYUXE010000218.1:0-5644 GCA_043753165.1 Archangiaceae bacterium
AAGTGCGAGAACTCGCAAAGCTGCCATGCGGGGCGGTGCACCTATGACCTCGTGGCGGCGTGCTTCTCGTCGGGCCAGGTCGTCGGACTTCAAGCGTCGACGGAGTTCCGCGGTCCGACCGAGGCGCTGGGCACGGCGCCGCAGTCGCTGGCCGCGTTGAATGGCGTGCTGCTGTCGCTCGATGGAATTGATCAGCGGCTGTACCAGGCGCGCCTGCAGTCGGTGGGTGGCCACGCGTTCGCGAAGCTGCTGCAGGAAAACAAGACGGGCAGCGCGCCGAACCAGGTGGTGGTCGATGGGCAGCGCGTCTACGTCGTGAATTCGGCGTCGGGGACGCTGCAGGTGCTGGGCGCTCCGACGGTGAATGTCGATGGGGGCGGAGGGACGGGCGACGCGGGAATTCCGGGTGGGCTGGCGTTGACGACGCTGGGTGAAATCAACCTCGGCGCGAACACGTTTCCGCAGGGCCTCGCGAAGGTCGGCAACAACGCGTGGATTCCCCTGTACGGCGGCTTCGGAGCGGCCAACGCTGGCGCCGGCCAGAAGGTCGTTCGCGTCGACGTGACGGATCCAACGCTGCCCGTCGTGCGCGAGACCATCGACCTGTCGACGTTGAACCTGAAGCCCTTCGACGGCGGCTCGCCGGTCGCGCGGCCGTACGCGATTCTCGCGCGCAACGGCAGCGTGTACGTGGCACTGAACAACTTGAACGCGGCGACGTACGTGCCCGAAGGCCCGGGCCTGCTCGCGAAGATTGACGTGCTGAGCAAGGCGGTCACCGTCATCGATTTGGGCGCCGACAAGTGCCTCAACCCGGGTTGGCTGGCGACGGACGGCGTGAATCTGCTGGTGAGCTGCATCGGCGCGGCGGAATACAGCGGCGCTCCGGACTTCGCGTTGGTGCGGACGGCGAAGTCGGGGGTGGTGCTGCTCGACACGAATGACCAACGCAAGGGCACGTGGGAACCGTCGTGTCCCGCAGGCGCAGACGGCGGCCCGGGCTGCACGCCCATTCTTCCGTCGCGCTTCACCGTGTCGAATGGCCGCGCGTACGTCGGCGACCAGAACGGCGGCCGGGTGTTCGTGCTCGACATCGTGGGCACGCAGCTGGTCGAGCGCCGCGGTTATTTCGGTGACGCCGGCCTGCCGATTTCTGCCTGCGCGCCGGATCCGGTGACGGGCATCGCGAACGTCAGCGACATCTTCGCAGTGCCGTGACGAAGGCGCTGCTCGCGCTGTTCCTGCTCGCGGCCCCCGACGCGGGCACCGTGTGGCTCGGGCCGCGGCTTTCTGTCTCGCCGACGCGCGTCGTCACGATTGCGCCGTCGTTGACGGACACGGTGATTGCGTTGGGGAAAGGCGACGTGCTCGTGGGCGTGTCGCGGTTCGACGAGGCGCCCGAGGTGAAGGGCTTGAAGCGCGTGGGCGGGTTCAATGACCCGTCGGTCGAGGCGGTGGTCGCGCTGAAGACGCAGCTCGTGCTCGTGCAGATGGCGCCCGCGAACCAGAAGCCGGTGGAGAAGATGGCCGAGCTCGGGATTCCGGTGCTCGCCGTGCCGCTGACCACCGTCGCCGACGTGCAGGAGGCGATGCTTCGCATTGGCGAGGCGCTGGGTGCTGCGGCGGAAGCGCGGGCGCTGGTCGCGAAGGTCGCGGCGACGCGCGAAGCCGTTCGGTCGCGTGCGAAGGGGCGCAAGGCGCTGCGCGTGCTGGTGGTGTACGGGTTTCAGCCTCTGGTCGTCGCCGGGCCCGGCAGTTTTGCGCACGAGCTGCTGAGTGACACCGGCGCGGTGAATGTCGCGCAGGCGTCGGTGACCGCGTATCCCGTCTTCTCGCCCGAAGCCGCGCTCGCACTGCGGCCCGATGTCGTGCTCGATGCGGCCGACGTCGCCAGCGGAAAAGAATCGCTGCAAGGGCTCCTCAAGTCCGCACGCTGGGTGAAGCCGAAGTCCAAGGACCTGCTCCAGCCCGGACCCGGCCTCGGTCGCGGCCTCCTCGAGCTCGAAGCGCTGCTGTACCCGTAGGCGCGCACGGCCTCGCCCACCCGGCGCGCGTCCCGGGGCTCGAATGCGCCGGCGGCCCGCCGTTCGCCTGGGCCGGGCGGAAATCCCGAGCGACCTCGGCCTTCACCGCCTGTGGTTCGCGGAGTCCGGGTCGGTGGCGCTGAGTCTCCGTACAACCGGCCTGTGGCGTTTCGCCAGCGGCTCGACACGCTTGGCCCTCATTCTGAGCAGCCGGCTCGTCGGTTCCGGCCTGTGGCGTTTCGTCGGCGGCTCGACACGCCTGGCCTTCATTCTGAGCAGCGGGCTCAGCGTCTCGTCCGGTTCCGACCTGTGGCGTTTCGTCGGCGGGCGCCAAAATACCGCCACGCCGAGGTCGCGGGAGACAACCGGTGTGCCGCCGACGGAGCTGAGCACCCTTCGTTGGTCATTGCCGAGGAACACCTGCGAGAAATCGAGAGCTCTGCGGGTTCTCTCGACGTCCCTGCGGGCATTGATGAAGGTGAAGCCCGGATCTCGTAGGCGAAGACCACCGTTTCGGTTCCGACAGCGGCGAATGTCGGGCCTCGCGATGAAGCCGTTTCGCGGTCGACATCGCCCCTGCCGACCCTTCGTGCATCGCGACAACCATCGGGCCCGGCAACGCCAGCGCCTCGTCCCCTTCATCCATCTGTAGACGGCCTTCCGAGCGATGCCGATGCGCTCAGCTCCTTGCGGCACCGTCATCAACTTCGATGTTTTCTTCCTGGGCACGAGGCGACCTGTCGCCCGTTCCCCAGGTGTCACCCACGTCCCGGTCTGAAGGGTGACCGAGTTGACGAACACCGAAAGGCGCGGCACCGCCCTGGAAATCCGGCCTTCACCCTCCACCAATGCCCGCAGGGCCGCGGAGAGAACCCGCTGCGCTTTCGATTTCTCACAGTGGTTCCTCGGCAACGACCTTCCGGAGATTGCTCGCCACCCTCAACACCGGCACGGTCGCCTTCCGCGACCTCGACGTGTCGGTACCCCCGAAGCCGCCAGCGAAAGCTGGAGCCCCGGAACCGGACGACGACGACGCTACGCCTTGCTCTTCAACCCATGCCGGCGGACGAGGCGGTGCAGGTACGCGCGATCCATTCCCGCGGCGCGCGCCGCCTCGGAAATCTTCCCCGAGTGCGCCTTGAGCAGCGCCTCGACGTACTCGCGTTCGAACTGCTCGAGCGCGACCCGTCGCCCTTCCGCGTACGACCGCTTCGCATCGACGCGCGGCGGCAACCCTTCGCGCACCGTCTCGTGCGGCGTCAGCGGCGCCTGCATCAACATGCAGCGCTCGACGTGGTTGAACAGCTCGCGCACGTTGCCCGGCCACGAGCCCAGCTGAAGCCGCCGCAGAAAATCATCGCTGCGCACCAGCACCGCTTCTTCCGGCGTCGGCGCCATCGTCGTCAGAAAGTCCTCGACCAGGTCGGGGATGTCTTCGAGCCGCTGCCGCAGCGGCGGCATGTTCACGCGCGCGACCGCGAGCCGGAAGAACAGCTCAGTCCGGAACTTGCTTTGGTTGACCAGCTGCCTCAAATCCTTCCGCGTCGACGCAATCAACCGCGCCCGCACCGCGACCACCGCCGTCGAGTTCGTGCGACGCAGCTCACCCTTCTCGAGCACCGGCATCAACCGCCCCTGCAACCGCAACGACAGCTCACCCACTTCGTCGAGGAACAACGTGCCCCAGCCCGCTTCCTCGAACGCCGAGAGCCGCTGGCCATCGATGCCGAACAGCGCCTCTTCCAGCGCCACGTCCGACAGCGACGCGCAATCGACCGTGATGAAGGGCTGCAGCTTGCGCGCGCTCAACGCATGAATCTGTTCCGCGGCGGCCGTCTTGCCCGTACCCGTCTCACCCTCGATGAGCAGCGGCCGGCTCGTCTCGGCCGCGCGTTCGAGCTGGGCAAAACACGCGCGCATCACCGGCGACCCGCCGATGAGCGTGCCAAATTCATCACTGCGCGACAGCGGCAAATCCGACTTTTCGGCGAGCAACCGGAAGCTCACCGTCACCGAGTCCGCGAGCTTGATCAGACTGCCGTCGCGCAGAATCACCTCGCGCGCACCGACGCCGTCGACCTCAGTCCCATTCGACGAGCCCACGTCTTTGAGCCACGCGCCGTTCGCGTCCATGCCGACCTCGCAGTGAAACCGCGAGACGGACGGGTGATCGACGACGAGGTCATTCAGGTGGTGCGTGCCAATCTGGCAGCGGCCCGAAGAAATTTGAACGGGCTCGGACTCACCGTCGAGGCGCTGCAGCGAGAAGCGCCGCAAGCCGGGCGCCTCCATCGCTTTTTGAACCTTCACCGTCCCGGCCGGACTCAATCGGCGAAGCTGGTTCGTCATCCCGCAAGGCGTAGTCGCACGCGGGGCCTGTGCGCAACGACTACGCCGCGGACTTCGCGGGCAGCGGCGCCGGGTCGTAGTCGAGGTTCGGAGCGAGCCAGCGTTCGACTTGCTCCAACGCCATCCCCTTCCGCCGCGCGTAGTCTTCCACCTGATCGCGGTTCAACTTTCCGATGCCGAAATACTTCGCGTCGGGGTGGTTGAAGTACAGGCCGCTGACGCTGCTCGCCGGCAGCATCGCCATGCTCTCGGTGAGCTCGATGCCCGTGGTAGCAGTCGCGTCGAGCAGCTCGAACAGCGTCGTCTTCTCGCTGTGGTCCGGGTTCGCCGGGTACCCGGGGGCGGGGCGAATGCCGCGGTAGTTCTCGCGAATGAGCTCCTGGTTGGTGAGCTTCTCGTCGCGCCCGTAGCCACAAAAGTCTCGCGCGCGCTTGTGCATCGCTTCCGCCAGCGCCTCGGCCAGCCGGTCACCCAGGGCCTGCGCCATGATGGCCGAATAATCGTCGAGCTTCGCGCGCAGCTCGCCCGCGAACTTCTCGACGCCGTGGCCCGCGGTCACTGCGAAGCCCCCCAGGTAGTCGATCCGCCCGCTGTCTTTCGGCGCGACCCAATCAGAGAGACAGAAGTTGAACTGGTCGGGCTGCTTCTCGGCCTGCTGCCGCAACATGCGCAGCGTCGCCTTCACCTTCGTGCGCTGAACGTCGGTGTACAGCTCGATGTCGTCGCCGACGGAATTCGCGGGGAAGAATCCAATCGTCGCCTTCGCTGTGAATCGGTGCTCGGCCTCGATGCGCTTCAGCATCGCCTGCGCGTCCGCGTACAGCTTGCGCGCCTCTTCGCCGACCAGCGGGTCTTCGAGAATCTGGGGGAACCGGCCGTGCAGTTCCCACGCGCTGAAGAAGGGCGCCCAGTCGATGAAAGGAATGATTTCGAACAGCGGCACATCGCGGAGCACGCTCGTGCCGAGAAACTCGGGGGTCGGAATGTCGGCGTTCGCCCAATCGAAGGTGGGCTTCCGCGTGCGGGCCGCTTCGAGAGAAATCTGTTTCCGCGCTGCACGGCGGGCCGCGAAGTCGTCACGCGCGAGGCTCTGCTTGCGATTCACCTCGGCGAGAAACGCAGGCTTCTGCTCGCTCGACAGCAGTGCGCTGACCACGTTCACCACGCGCGACGCATCGAGCACGTGCACCACCCCGTGCGGATATTCCGGAGCAACCTTCACCGACGTGTGCGGCAGGCTGGTCGTCGCTCCACCAATCAGCAGCGGAACA
>JAYUXE010000219.1:0-2339 GCA_043753165.1 Archangiaceae bacterium
ATCGATGCATCCGCCCCGGTCGGCGGTTTCCGGCCCTCGTGTGACGTGCTGCTCAAGTCGGCCGCCGCGGCTTTTCGCGAGCGCGCGATTGGCGTCGTCCTCACGGGCATGGGCCGCGACGGGGCGAGAGGCCTGAAAGAGATTCGCGCCCGTGGGGGGCACACCGTCGCGCAAGACGCCGCCACCAGCACGGTGTTCGGAATGCCGGGTGAGGCGGTCGCATTGGGGGCGGCTGAGCTCGTGCTGCCGCTGGAAAAAATCGGAGCGCAGCTCGGGCGGTGGGCATGACCGATTCCATCGATCGCCCGGCGCTTCAAGCCCTGGCCGCGCTGTTGCTCGATCGCGTCGGCCTCAAGATTACGCCAGACGGCTACTACGGCCTGCGCCTCGCACTGCTCGCACGGATGCCGGCCCTCGGCCTCTCGGACGCGTCAGAATACGTGCGCCGCCTGCGCCAGCCGGCAGGCGAGGCCGAGCTGCGATCGCTGCTGCCGCTGGTCACCGTCGGCAAGACCGAGTTCTTCCGCGACACACGACAGTTCAAGGCGCTCGAGACGACGTTGATTCCGACACTGCTCTCGCAGGCGCGGCGCGAGGCGCGGAAGCTGCGCATCTGGTCGGCGGGGTGCGCAACCGGTGAAGAGCCCTACAGCGTCGGCATCGTCGCGCTCGAGAGCCGGGCGTTGCCGATTGACGTGGATGTCTGGGCCACCGACCTGAACCCCGCCGCCGTCGAGACCGCGTCGCTGGGCCGCTTTCCGACCCGTCGCATGGTCGGGGTGACCGAAGAACGTCTCGCGCGCTTTTTCACCACGACGCCCGACGGCTACGAGGTGGTGCCGGCGCTGAAGTCGATCGTGCGCTTCGAAGGCCACAACCTGGCGGCGCCGGTGTTCCCGATGATCGAGCCGTCGTCGCTGGATCTGATTCTTTGCCGCAACGTGATCATCTATTTCGATCAGCCGACGATTCGCAGCCTGATGGACAGGTTCTTCGACGCGCTGCGGCCGGGTGGGGTGCTGCTGCTCGGCTATTCCGAGAGCCTCTTTCGGCTCGCCACCCGCTTCGAGATGTTCGAGGTCGAAGGCGCGTTCGCGTACCGGCGTCCCGTGCCCGGGGTGATTCCCCCGCCGCCGCGGCCTTCGGGTCCGCCGCCGCCGCGGCCATCAAACCCGTACGCCGGGCCCATTCCCGCGCCGCAGCCAAACCGTTCGTCGAGCACACAGCTGCGAAGCCCGAGCCGAACGGATCTGCCGGCGCTGCCGCGGCCTTCAGTGCCCACGCCGATCGCTGTCGTGTCGGTTGCGCGAACGCCCGTCGAACGCCTCGACAAAGTGATCGCGCTGATCGAGCAGGGCGATTTTGGGCAGGCATTGCTGGGCGCGCGCCGGCTGGCGGATGACCAGCCTGAAGATCTCGCCGCGCTGCTGACGCTGGGCAACATCCACGCGCTGATGGGCAACGTCGACGAGGCGCGCGATCTGTTCAACGTCGCGCTGCAGAAAGAGCCGCTGTGCGTCGAGGCCCGCGTCTACCTGGCGGTGGCGGCGATGCAGTCGGCCCAGTGGGACGCGGCGCGCATCGAGCTCACCCGCGCGCTCTTTCTCGAGCCGACCCTGGCGCTCGGGCACTACCTGATGGCGCAGGTGCAGGAACATCGGGGCGATCGCGAGGCGGCGCGGCGCGCGTACAAGAATGCGATTGCGCTGAGAAAGGCGGCTCCTCACGCGCTGTTGGGTCACTTTCCCGAGATGCCGACCACCCACGAAGCGGTGGCCCAGGCAGCGGCGTACCGGCTCGCGGCGCTGTCGGAAGCCTGAAGGGTTGCGGCCCGCGAAGACTGGCTGTTATACGCCCACCCCCCGCCAGTCCTCCGGAATCACTCCGCAGTAAGGCGCGGTCAAAGGAAGAACACATGCGAGCCGACATCCACCCCCTGTACCCGCCTTCCCGCATCACCTGCGCGTGCGGCAACATCATCGAGACCCGTTCGACCCGTGGCAGCTTCCACACGGAAATCTGTTCGAACTGCCACCCGTTCTTCACCGGCAAGTTCAAGCTGATGGACACGGCGGGCCAGGTTGAGCGCTTCCGCAAGAAGTACGCGACGAAGACGCCGGCCGCTCCTGCGCCGACGAAGTAGTGGCCTTGCTGTACGGTGGGTTCCTGACGGCGTCGCCGCAGGAACCGCCGGCTCGTTTCGGCGGAAAAATTGCGCCGATCGATCGATCATCTACCGTGCTTCGTGCGTCGCCGATTTCACGGTGGCCGCAGCTCGGAGCCAATTCACATGCCGCAGTCCGCCACTCCGCTTCTTCGCGGGACGTCGCAGTTGTCTT
>JAYUXE010000220.1:0-2337 GCA_043753165.1 Archangiaceae bacterium
TTTTCCATCTGTTGGCAATGAGGCACTAAAACTCCATGTCCGGCCGTCTGGGTGAACTGCTCGTCCGCGAGAACCTGATCTCGGTTCAGCAGCTGAGGAAGGCGCAGGAAGAGCAGCAGAAGTCGGGCGCGCGCATCGGCACCGCCCTAATCAAGACGGGCGCGATCGAGGAGTCGAAGCTCACCGACTTCCTTTCGAAGCAGTACGGCGTGCCCGCGATCAACCTGAAGGACTTCGACATCGACCCCGAGATCATCAAGCTCGTGCCGAAGGACGTGGCGCTGAAGCACCTGGTGATCCCCGTCAACCGCGCCGGCCCGTCGCTGATCGTGGCGATGTGCGACCCGTCGAACATCTACGCGGTCGACGACCTGAAGTTCCTCACCGGCTACAACATCGAAGCCGTCGTCGCGTCCGAGCCGAGCATTCGCGACGCGATCGAGCGCTACCACGCCGAGAAGGGCCCTTCTCTCGACGAGATCGTGAGCGAGGTCGCCGACGACGTCGAAGTCGCGATCGACGAAATCGACCAGAACCTCGAAGACATGGCCAAGGCCGCGGACGACGCGCCCGTGGTCAAGCTGGTGAACCTGATCTTGAAGGACGCGATCGGCAAGGGCGCGTCAGACATTCACGTCGAGCCGTACGAGAAGGACTTCCGCGTTCGCTTCCGCATCGATGGCGAGCTCTACGAAGTGATGCGCCCCCCGATGAAGCTGCGCAACGCGATCACGTCGCGCCTCAAGATCATGGCGCAGCTCGACATCTCCGAGCGCCGCCTGCCGCAAGACGGCCGCATCAAAATCAAGATGGGCGGCGGCAAGGAAATGGACTTCCGCGTCAGCGTCTGCCCGACGCTGTTCGGCGAGAAGGTCGTGCTTCGTCTGCTCGACAAATCGAACCTGCAGCTCGACATGACGAAGCTCGGCTTCGAGGCCGAGCCGCTGAAGTGGTTCAAGGACGCAATCGATCGCCCGTACGGCATGGTGCTGGTCACGGGCCCGACGGGCTCGGGCAAGACGACGACGCTGTACTCGGCGCTGGCCGCGCTCAACGAGCCCACGACCAACCTGTCGACCGCGGAAGATCCGGTCGAGTTCAACTTCGCCGGCATCAACCAGGTTCAGATGCACGAAGACATCGGGCTCAACTTCGCCTCGGCCCTGCGCAGCTTCCTGCGGCAAGACCCCGACACGATCATGATCGGTGAGATTCGCGACTTCGAGACCGCGGAAATCGGGGTCAAGGCCGCGCTCACGGGCCACCTCGTGCTGTCGACCCTGCACACCAACGACGCCCCGGGCACGATCAGCCGCCTGCTGAACATGGGCATCGAGCCGTTTCTGGTCACGGCGTCGCTGAACCTGATTCTTGCCCAGCGCCTCGCGCGCAAGCTGTGCCAGGCGTGCAAGAAGCCCGCTGAAATCGAAGACCAGGCGCTGATCGACGCGGGCATCGCTCCGGACAAGATCGGCACGTTCACCGCGTTCACGAAGAACGGCTGCCGCGAGTGCAACGACCGTGGCTACCGCGGCCGCGTCGCGCTCTACGAAGTGATGCCGTTCTGGGACGGCTTGAAAGAGCTCGTCATCAACGGCGCCTCGGCGGCCGAGCTCAAGCAGGAAGCGATTCGATTGGGAATGCAGACGCTGCGCGTGGCTGCCTTGAACAAGGTGATGGCGGGCGTGACGACGATTGAAGAAGCCATCGCGAACACCGCTCCAGACCGCTTCTAAACATCTGACAAGGACAACGTGGCCAATCTTCACCAACTGTTGAAGGCGATGGTCGAGAAGGGTTCCAGCGACCTTCACATCACGACGGGCTCGCCCCCGCAGCTGCGCATCGACGGCGAGCTGGTGCCGCTGAAGACGGCGCCGCTGACCCCGGTCGAAACGAAGCAGCTCTGCTATTCGATTCTCACCGACGCGCAGAAGCACAAGTTCGAGGAAGAAAACGAGCTCGACCTGTCGTTCGGCGTGAAGGGCCTGTCGCGGTTCCGTTCGAACATCTTCATGCAGCGTGGCGCAGTGGCCGGCGCCTTCCGCACGATTCCGTTCAAGATCCTCACCTTTGCCGAGCTGGGCCTGCCGCCCGTCGTCGCCGAGCTGTCGAAGAAGCCGCGCGGCCTGATTCTCGTCACGGGGCCCACGGGCTCGGGCAAGTCGACGACGCTCGCGTCGATCATCGACAAGATCAACACCGAGCGTCACGAGCACATCATGACGATCGAGGATCCGATCGAGTACCTGCACCCGCATAAGAACTGCCTGGTGAACCAGCGCGAAGTCGGCGCCGACACGCGCAGCTTCAAGACGGCGCTCAAATACATTCTTC
>JAYUXE010000221.1:0-2336 GCA_043753165.1 Archangiaceae bacterium
GCCCATCGTCATCGCGCTATCCGTGTTTGACGGCGATGTTGGCCAGCGTCCCCGCGACGTCGTCGCAGTGGTCGACGGCGTTCTCGAGGTCCTCGAGCACTTCCTTCTCGCGCAGCAGCACCTTTGCGTCGACCGCCGGATCCTTGAACAACTGGCTAATCGCCGCCCGGAACACGCCGTCGGCTTCCTTCTCGAGCGCCTTCAGCTTTCGCACGTCGTCCAGCAGGTCGCTGTAGCGGTGGCTGCGCAGCTTCGGCAGCGCCGCCTTCAGAATGCCGGTGCAGGTGACCAGCGTGTCCATCAGCTTCTGCATCGGCTCGGTGGGGCGGCTCACGCCGTAGAGCACCGCCGCGCGGGCCGCGAGGTTGGTCAGGTCGACGACGTCGTCGAGCTCGCTCGAGAGCTTGTGAAGGTCTTCGCGGTCGAGCGGGGTGACGTACGTGCGGGCCAGCGCGTCTTCCATCTTTCGCACCAGGTCGTCGGCGTGGTGCTCGATGACCTGCACTGCGTCGCGAATGTCTTCCGGCCTGGTTGACGGATCCTTGGACTTCGCGAGCGCAATCGCGGCCGACTCGCACGCGTCGGCCTGGCTCTCGATCAGCGAATAAAAATGGTCTTCCCGGGGAAGCAGCCAACGAACGATTGCCTGGAGCGCCATTTGGACCCGGGGCTTAGCAATGCGACCCGGTGCGTCAAGCAGCAGGTTGGCCGAGCGTTTCCAGCACGCCCTGGCGCAGCGAGCTGCCGGCGAACAGGAATCCGCCGAGGTGGCCCCAGTCGAGCCAGCGCGGTTCGACTTTCCAATGCGCGGCGATTCTTTCGAACGCTGCGGCACATCGCGTCGAGCCAGTGCACGGCTACATCAAGGCCATCATCATCGCGCCACCGACGAGAGCCATTCCCCCATCCACCGAGTGAACCGAGCCGGTGCAGTAGCTGCCCGCATCCGACGCGAGGAACACGGCGAGCCGCGCCACGTCGTCACGTGTCCCGTAGCGCTGCAGCGGCAACATCGCCCGCACCTTTTCGCGTGAGGCGGGGTCGGGCGTGAGCCGTTCCATTCCTTCGGTGCCTTCGATGGGCCCGGGCGAAATCGAGTTCACGCGCACGCCGGCAGGGCCCCATTCCATCGCCAGTGTCTTCGTCAGCATGTCGACCCCGGCCTTGGCTGCGCAGACGTGCGCCTGCATCAAGTAGGGAACCGAGGCCTGCGGCGCCGAGATGTTCAAGATGCACGCGCCCGGCTTGTTGAGCCGTTCGAACGCGGCGCGGCAGGCGTGAAAGGTACCGAGCACGTCGATGTCGAGCACCGCGCGGAAGCCATTCGACGACATTGCGACCGCGGGGGCGGGGAAGTTGCCGGCCGCTCCACAGACGAGCACGTCGATGGGGCCCTGCGCCTTCACGGCGGCTTCCATCGCGGCGTCGACAGCGGCGTAGTCGCGCACGTCGGCGACGTAGCCGCGGGCATCGATGCCCTTCGCCCGCATGCCTGCGACGGCGGCTTCGAGCTTGTCGGCCTTGCGCGCGTTGATGCTGACCTTCGCTCCGAGCTCGCCAAAGGACTCGGCGATTCGCAGGTTGATGCCGCTGCTGCCGCCGGTGACGAACACCGACTTGCCCTTGAACAGGTCTGCCCGGAACACGCTTTCGCTCATGAACGCCCCCGTGCACCTTCGAGAAACAGCTGCGTCACCCCACCGAGCACGAACGAAAGCCCGAGCGCCGGGTTCGCGCACCAGGCCAACATCGCCGACAGTGAGTTGGCGAGGAAGAAGTCCGACAGCACTTCGGGCGGCAACACCGGAGAAAGCTCACCGCGCTGGGCCGCGAGCACGAAGCGCCGGGCGAGCACGAGCCGCACCGGCTGCACTTCGCGGGCATCGCCATTCGCGTACAGGCGCATCGCGACGGTGGTGACGTCGGGCAGCAGCGTGGGTTCGTTTTCCCAGAACTTCGCCAGCGACTCGTCGACAGCCTCGAGCACTTTCACCAGCGATGCGTCTTGCGGCAGCGCGGACACGGCTTCGGTCACGGGCGCTTCGCCTTCGCGCAAGAGCTCGATGAGCACGTCGTCTTTGGTGGCGAAGTGAAAATAGAACGCGCCGCGGCTCACTTCGGCCTTCTGGGCGATGTCGTCGATGCGGCAGGCGGCGACCCCGTCGCGGCGGAAGATTTCCAGCGCCGCCCGGTAGACCCTGCGCCGTGTTTCCTCTCGCTGTTTGTCTCGCACGCGGAAGGTTTTATACCAACGGGCGTGTGCACGGTGATTGCGCGGTTCACGGGTGATGGGCGGCTTCAGGTGGCGGCGAACCGCGACGAGGTGCTGGTGCGGC
>JAYUXE010000222.1:0-2335 GCA_043753165.1 Archangiaceae bacterium
CTCACCAGCTCAGCGATCCTTCCAGTCGATCGCGTACTGCTCGAGCCAACGGTAGATCTGCCGGCGATCGCGCTCGTCGTGCTTCGCCGTCGCCCGAACGCTGCCCAGCTTCTCGAGCGTCGCGATCAGCCCGTCCTTCGACGGCGCCGGCCGACGCTGCGCGACCGGCGCACTCGCCTTCGGAGCCGATGGCGGGAAGCCCGCCGCCGAACTGTTGGCGCAGCGACCTACCGCGCCGGGCGCTTCAGCCCGAGCCGCGCCATTCGGTACACGACCGTGCGCCGCGGCAGATCGAGCCGGGCCGCAGCAGCGGTCACATTCCACCGCGTCCGGCCCAGCGCCTCGAGCAGCAACTCACGCTCGGTCGCCTTCAACGCCCCACGAAGACTCTCGGCCGGCGCTTCGTGCGTGAGCCGTGCGGGCAGCGCGTCGCGACCAATCTCGTCACGCAGCGCCGCGCGCGCCGCGCGACCCACCACATTCTTGAGCTCGCGCACGTTGCCCGGCCAGCGGTACCTGACGAACAGCCCCTGCGCCTCTTCCGACAGCACCAGCCGCGGCCGCGCCAATCGCGCCCGCACCAGCGACAGAAAATGATCCGCCAGCACCAGCACGTCGCCCGGGCGATCAGCCAGCGCCGGAATCTTGAGCCGCACCGGAAACAAATCCGCGTGCTGCCCCGCCTCGAGCGTCACCACCACCCTGCCCTTCGCGCGTGCCATCACCGCCTGCAGCGCCTCGCCCGAAAGCACCCCCGCCTCGCGAACAATCAGCGCCCCATCACCCAGCGTCGAAAGCGCCGCCGCTTGCACTTCACGCGCGCCCGAGCCCGCCAGCACCCGCGCAATGGTCGCCCGCCCCGCGCCGCGCGGGCCTTCGACCGCCGCCGCGCCATCACCCTCACTCAACCGTTCGGCCGCGCCCAGCAGCCGCACCATCACCGGGTCCCCCATCACAGGCTCGGCGGGCCACGCCTCTTCCGGCTCGAGCCGTGCGAGCGCGCGTTCGATCAACGACTCGGCATCGATGCCATCTGCCGGAGACGCCGCGCTCACCACCCGCGCCCGCGGCCCCGCGACGTCTGGCAGCCGCGCCAACAACGCCGACAGCGACGGCTCGCCCAGCTCGGGAATCACCGCCGCCAGCACTTCCGACGTGAGCTCGCCCCAACACGTCGCGGGCTGCACCGCGGCCGTCGCCTCGGTGAGCCGCCGCAGCAACGACAGCCGTGCCGGCGTGTTCAACGGCGGCATCGCAACCAGCACGAACGCCACCGGCCGCGAGGCCCCCGCGCGCAGCGTCTCGTCCTGCAGCCGCGACGACACCTCGTCATGGCTCGCGAGCCTCGGCCGCCCGGGCACCGTCGAGGCGGCCCCGAGAAAGATGAGGCGCGCGTCGCCGACCGCGAGCTCGTCACCGGGCCGCGCGACCACTGCGGCCGAAAGTTGCACCTCGTTCAGCAGCGTGCTGCCCGGCGACCCCAGCGGCTCGACCAGCACGCCGTCTTCGCGGGCAGTCAACGTCAACTGCCTCGGGGCGACGCGCGGGTCGGGCAACGTCACTTGAACGTTCGGCCCGCGCCCGACGACGACGGCGCGACCCGCAGGCAGCTCGACCGGAAATGCGCGCTGTTGCAACACCACCAGCACAGAGAGCTTCGGCTGCACGGCCCGCGAAACTAACGAACTGCTGTCGAAATCACCCGCCTATAGTCTGCACCCCATGGCGACTTCGGACCGACGTGGTTTCCTCAAAGTGCTGGCGGGGGTGTTCGGCGCAGGGATTACCGCAATCGCGGCCATCCCTCTGCTGGGGGCAGCGCTCACTCCGCTGCTTCGCCGCAGCGGCGACCACTCGAACCTCATCAAAGCGGTGGCCGAGAAAGAGCTGATCGTCGGCGTCCCACGCCGCGTCGAGCTCATCGCGGTCGTCGTCGACGGCTGGACCCGCGCGGTCGGCGTCGTCGGAGCCACCTGGCTCTTGAAGAAAGCCGACGGTTCCATCAGCGCGCTCTCGAGCATCTGCCCGCATTCCGGCTGCAGCATCGGCCAGAAGACGAAAGAGACGTACGGCTGCCCATGCCACGCGTCGGCCTTCTCGTTCGAAGGCGTGCCGTTGGAAGGCCCGTCGCCCCGCACGATGGACCCGCTGGCCGTCGAAGTGAAGGACGGCCAGGTCTTCGTCAAGTGGGAACGCTTCAAGGTCGGCGTGAAGGAACGGCGGCCCGCCTGATGTTGAAGCCCATCATTCGCTGGCTCGACGTCCGCACGTCCCATCGCGCGCAGTTCAGCTCGCTGCTCGACTCGCCGCTGCCCGGCGGAGCGCACTGGGCCCG
>JAYUXE010000223.1:0-2334 GCA_043753165.1 Archangiaceae bacterium
CGAGTAGTGCGAGAGCACGCGCTTGATGACGACGGTCTTCTCGTAACCCGCTGGCCCCTGCTGCTTCGCGAGAAAAATCTCGGCCATGCCGCCCTGCGCGAGCGGCTGCATCAGCTTGTACTTGCCGAACTGAATGGGAATGAAAGCCACGAACGCACCTAATTTCGCACGCCCGGCACGGATTTGGCAGAGAAGCGTCGGCTGACAATGCCTGCGTCCCGCCCCATTCGCCTTCTCAAGATCGTCGCCGCCACGCTCGTCGGCCTGCTGCTGTTCTACGTCGTCGTCGGCAACGTGGTGTTGCGCACGCGGCTGCTGCGCGAAGGCACGAACGTGAACCCCACCACGCTGATGCTCGAGTATGAGAGCGCGTACACCTGGTTCCCCGGTTACGCGAAGGTGAAGGGGCTGTGGCTGCGGTTCGACGACGGCACGGTGTCCTTCCAGCTGAAGCTGGATGAAGCGAACGTGCGAATCGCGCTGCTCGACCTGCTGCGAAAGAAATTCCACGCCAAGCGTGTCCGCGTCACCGGCATCTCGTGGCAGATGCTGCACAAAGTGCAGAAGCTCGAGGGCAACGAAAAGCGCATCGCCGCGTTTCCCAAGATCGAGGGCTTCAACGCTTCGATGCTCATCCCCAAGAAGCCCGACGGGCCGGCACCGCGCGGCAGAGGCGACAACTGGTCGGTGCTGCTCGAAGACGTCGAAGGCGAGCTGGTCGAGCTGTGGATGCTCGAGTACCGCTACGAAGGCAAAGGCCACGTCGTGGGCAGCTTCGAGATGGTGCCGAACGTGTCCGTCTGGGTCGGGCCGGCGACGCTCAAGCTGGAAGACGGCACGCTCACGTCGGGCGAGCGCGTGATCTCGACCAACTTTTCCCTCGAGGGCGGCTGCACCATCAAGCCGTTCGACATCGTCGAAGCGAAGGGCGCGGAGCCGCTGCGGTCGGTGTCGGCGGACGCGAAGATCAGCGCGCAGCTGAAAGACCTCAGCGCGATCGAAATGTACATCGACGATTTCGACGTCAAAGGCTCGGGAATGCTGAACACGGACCTGCATACGAAAGATGGGTTGCTCACCGAAGACTCGACCATCGACCTGCAGCTCGACACCGTCGCGCTGCGAATGGGCGAGCTGAAGTACGACGGCTCGACCCGCGCGACGGCCCGGCTGGTGAAGGACGAGAAAGGCACGCCGCTTCCAGTGCTGCACGCCGACGTCGAAGGGACGGTGAAGGTGCCGTTGGAGAAGACGGCCGCGCTGCTGGCGGCGTTGTCGGGCACTGCCATCGACGCGTCGCTGGCCTCGGCGAACCTAGCCGACGGCCTGCCGCTGCAGATGATGCGGGCGAAGGTCGGCGAGGCGCGCGCGAAAGACGCGAGACCGCTGGTCGACATTGCCGCGTCGAAGGTGCCCTTCATCGCGCGCGCGGCGCTGGGCGATGGGCCCCTGAAGGTGAAGGGACAGGCAGAGATGACTCCGGCGCTCACGGTCATTCGCCTCACCGAAGCGAGCCTGGGCTCGGTGACGCTGAGGGGGGCGGCCCGGCAGTCGGGCGAAGCCTGGAATGGAGCCGCCGCGGGGAAAGTTTCCGCACTTCCCGTCGGTATCCGGGTCAAGGGGTCGGCGATCGAGGCACAGCCGCTGATTGGTGAGGGTTGGCTCGAGAAAGAGCTCGGCGCTGCGGGCGTGCCTTAAGCGATGAGACGAATCGCCACAGGCGGTTGCACGATCACCCCGTAGCCGCTGGGCGCACGCCAGCGCGTCGAACTCACGGCGTCCAGTGAAGGGTGCGGTGAATCCAGGTCTGGCCTCCGCGGCCGTCACGCGCCACGAACCAGAAGTTCACGTCGCGCTCGTCCTTGTCGGCGTTCAGCGGTGCCCAGAAGACGCGGTGTTTGGATTCGACGCCGTCGAGCCCGGTTCCGCCTGTTTCGTTCGGGTCGATGCGGCCGAGGTCGGTGTGCCACGAGACCTTCCACGCTTCCGTCAGCTGCACCGGCTTCAGCTCGAAGCTGGGCACGGTGTACGTCTCGTATTGATCGACGAAGGGCAGCGGCTCGAAGCGCACGCCCGCGTCTTTGCCGTTGATCTGCGGCTTGTCGTTTTCCGTCCACAGCCCGCCGCCATCGAGCCCGGCGCGGCGGCTGTCGGTCGTCGTGAACGTCATCCCCGGCAGCACCGGGTTCACGTTGGCCTTCATCGACGGAAACGCCTTGCACGAGAAGACCATCAGCTTCTGCGCGTACGTCTCTTCTTCGCCCGCCTTCAGATGCAGGACGATCGGCATCCGCGCGCCGCCGATGCCGCGGAAGCGATCTTGAAGAATCACTT
>JAYUXE010000224.1:0-2333 GCA_043753165.1 Archangiaceae bacterium
TTCGACGAAGAACAGTGAGCCGTCGCGTGAGATGCGGGCGTGCGCGCGCGACACGGCCTGCTGGGCGAGCACGACCTGGCACTTGGCGTCGCGGCCCAGGGTGATGACTTCGTCTTCGAGCAGCACAGAAGAAGGCTTCTCGGCGCCTCCTGCTTCACTGCGCTGTTTGACCGTGAGCCGGACGGCCATTCGTCCTCGTCCTCGTCCTTTCGGTCAGTACGTGTTGGCGCTGACGTAGCGCTCGCAGTTGTCGACCTGCGATTTGTAGTCGGACGCGTCAGCGAACTTGAGGAAGTTCTGGCAGGCGATCTTCGCGTCTTTCTGACGCTGGTCGGCCTGGAAGATCTCGAAGAGCCCATAGTGGCACAGCGCGAACTTCACGTTGAGCTGAAGGCACTTCTTGTAGGTTCGTTCTTCTTCCGCGCGCAGGCCCTTCTCTTTGTAGCCGAGCGCGAGCGTGTACATCTTCTCTGGCGAGTTGGCCCCCGTGGCGTTGTCTTTGATCTCTTTCAGCGGTGCCTCGGCCAGCGAGGCTTTGCGGAAGGCGATGGTCACGTTGTTCTTGCACGCGGCGTTGCCTGGATCCGCGTCGATGCAGGCGGTGTACGAGTCGACGGCTTCCCCGAAGTTGCCGGCGTCCATCTGGGTGTTGCCGAGCTCCAGCCACGCCTCGGAAAACTTCGGGTCGAGCTGCACAGCCGCGGCGAGCTCGGACGTCGCCTCTTCCAACGAGCCTTCTTCGTGAAGAATGGCGCCCAGCTGGGCGTGCGCGTCGGCGATCTGATTGTTGACCGCGATGATGGTGCGCAGCTCTTTCTTCGACTTGTCTTTCTCGCCCATGTCCTTGAAGCAGAGCGCGAGGTTGTAGCGGGCCTCGACGTAGTCGGGGTTCACCTTCAGCGCCCGCTGGAAGTTGTCGTGCGCTTTTCCGTACGCGCGGTCTTTGTAATAGACGAAGCCCAGGTTGTTGTACGCCTGCGCCTGTTCCTGGTTGTACCGAAGCGCCTTGATGAAGGCCTCTTTCGCCTTCGCATCTTCCCCGCGCTTCAGCGAGATGAGGCCCTTGTTCACCCAGAGGTCGGCGTACTGGGGTGAGAACTGGAGGCCGAGATCGCACTGCACCTCGGCGCGAACCAGATCGCCCTGCGAGATGTAGAGGGTGCAGAGCTCGTTGGCTTCGAGCGCGCGCGGGTGGGGCGGGGGGCTCGCGAGACAGGCAGCGAGGCACATGGCCGCAATGGCAGGAAGGAGGCGCTTCATCGGGTTGCCGAGTGTAGAGAACACGGGAATGGGTCGCAACGGTCGTGGTCGCAAGAAGGCGGCTGATTTCGTGAGGTTAGGCGGTACGATGCGGCCCGACATGCGCAAGACTTTCGCGGGGTGGTTGGCGGTGCTGACGTTGCTGGTGGGCAGCTCGGCCCACGCGCAGTTCGCGAACCGGAGTCTCGGCGGCGGCCTCGGCTTCATCAAGCTCTTCGGCGGCTCGTCCCTGGGTTCGGCGACCGGCGTCGACTACGCAGTGCCGCTGACCATCGAAGGCTCGCTGTACATCGAGAATGGCTTCGACATTTACGCGCATATTCCCCTGATGCTCGTGTCGGTGACGCGTGGCGCTTCGACGCCCAGCGGCATGGGGCTGGTCTTCGGCACCGGGGGCCATCTCGGCGCGCGGTACCTGTTCTCGGAAGAGACGCTGCGCCCGTACGTGGGCCTCGAGATCGCGGGCTTCGTGCTGGTGACCAGCAACCCGGTCGTGTTCGTCGGCCCGGGGGTGGTGGGCGGGGTCGACTATTTCATCGCCGACACGGTGTCGATTGGGGCCCGCGGGTTCTTCGACCTCTTCATCGAGCTGAACGTGCCCTTGCGCCCAGCGGTGGGTGGAACCGTCAGCATCGCCGTCTATTTCTGAAGCAGGTTCCGGCCGCGCTGTTTGCGCGCAGGGCTGGCGGCGGTGCGTTCGGCATTGCGCTTCGCCAGAGCGGCCGCGCACAGCAGCACCAGCTTCTCGTCTGACAGGTGGGCCGGCTTGAAGACGTCGGCGTCGTCCTGAAGGCGCTGGCTCAGCGCGGCGAACAGCGAGAGGCGGGCTTCCATCGCAAGCTCTTCCCGGCGAAGGGCGGCCGAGAAGATCAGCGCTTCTTCTTCGGCCGACAGCTTCGCGATGCGCGAACGAAACAGCGGATCTTCGAGCAGCGTCGTCTCGCCTTCTGGGCGGCCGATGGATGCAGGGATCTTCAGGCGGCGTTCGCGGACCACGATGGTGCCCGCCAGCATGTCGCCCAGGCGCTGCTGCGACTGCGAGAAGAGCGCGGCGGTGCCGCCGACCGCGTAGA
>JAYUXE010000225.1:0-2330 GCA_043753165.1 Archangiaceae bacterium
GTCTCGTAATTGCATCAGGTGGGCCTGCCGGTACTGCTTCGAAATGCCTCGAAAGCGTGACGGCCGCTGCGCAGAGGAATTCATCGGAAGGTGTATCGAAACGCCCGGGTGGGGCGCCTGTGCGTTCTGGCGAATTTGACTTTGACTATCAGTATCAATAGTTCAGACAGATGGCAAAGCTTGCGGGCCTGGTCAACGGCATCTTCCTCTCGAAGACGAAGGTTCAGAGCGTCGAGCGGTTGAGCCCGCACTACTTCAGGGTGACGACGGACGCGTTGACCTTCGCGCCGGGAGACAAGGCGCAGATCCGCGTCGCTGACTGGGGAATGCGCACGTACACGCCTTTTTGAGCGACCCAGTTTCTCGTCTTCCACCCACGGCGAAGGTCCCGCGGGGAAGTGGATCCACAGCCTCGAGAAAGGTGCCGTGATGGAGCTGTTCGGCCCGCGCCGCTCGATTCCGTTCGGTGACTTGCCTGAGGCGACGACGTTGTTCGGTGATGAGACGTCGATCGCCGCGGCGATCGCGCTGCGGTCGATTCCGTCGCAGAAGGCGGCGCCCATTTTTCTCGAAGTGACGAATACGGAGGAAACCGAGCAAGTGCTGGCGCAGCTGGGGCTGACGCAGGTGAACGTTTTCCAGCGGTCGGCGGATGACGGCCACCTCACCGGCCTCACGAACGCGATGCGAGGGACCCGCGGAGCCCTGGTGCTCACGGGCAAGGCTCAGTCGATTCAGCGCGTGCGCAACCTGTTGGGTGAAGGGAAGAGCCGGGTGGGGAAGTCGAAAGCGTACTGGTCGGTGGGTGGCGCGGGTCTCGACTGACGGGTGTCGGCTTGAATTTCGCAGTGAAGGTTGCGTCAGAAGGTTTGCCCACTTCAGGGCGCTGGCGGAAAGGTGCTGCGATGAAACGGGTCTCTTTGATTGCGGTGTGTTGTCTCGCGCTCGCTCCGAGCCTCGCGATGGCCCAGCACTTCGGTGGCTCGAATCGCCACGGAGGCGGCAGCAACTACCACGGCGCAGCGCCGGTGAACGGTGGCGGGCAGCGTGGCGGTTACAGCAACGGCAACGGCAATTGGAACCGCGGTGGGGGCTGGAATCGCGGTGACAACTGGAATCGCGGTGACAACTGGAGCCACCACGGCGGTGGTTGGAACCGGGGAGGCGGCTATTGGCGCGGCGCTGAGTACGGTCGCGGCTACTACCGCGGTGGCGGCGTGTCGGTGCGTTACTACCGCCCAAACTTCGGCATCTACGTTGGCCCGCGGTACGAGTACCGATCGCCGCGCGTCGTCATTCGCTACGGCACGCCTGCGTGGAACCGGGGCAGCTGGTACTACGGCTGGCGCGCGGGGTCGGTGGGCTGGTGGTGGGGCGTCAACAACGTCTACTACTCGTATGCGGAGCCGGTTTACCCGTATCCGGTCGCAGCGCCGGTCGTCCCCGAGCCGGTCGAGGAAGCGCCCGTCAACTACTACTGCGGCAGCGAGGGCCGGTACTACCCAGAGGTCGAGCAGTGCCCCGAAGAGTGGCAGGTGATTGCGGCGCAGCCCTATCAGCAGGACTGAACGGGTCGACCTCGGGCGGGTAGTCGACGCTGTAGAGCATCAGCGGTTCAGGCGGCGCAGTGGGGCAATAGAAGTTGCGCTGCTGTTCGAGCCCTTCTTTGAACACGTCGATCGGGATGCTCTGCCGCGCGACGGCGAGCAGCCCGCCGACGAGCATCCGGACCATGTGCCGCGCGAAGCCTTCGCCGACGAAGCGAAGGGTTCCGTCGACGAGCTCGACCGACGTGACGGTGCGGGGTTTCACCTCGCTGCTCTTGAAGTGGAAGACGCGGAAGTCGCGCGTGCCGGGGACGAGGGCGATCGCGTCGCGCAGCAGCTGTTCATCGCCGACGTCCTGCAACGTGTACCAGTACTCCTTCGCGCGGGCGCTGAACGCGGCATGGAAGCCGTCGACCGCGGGACGAACCAGGTGGATGCCGAGGTCTTCGGGAAGCTGCGCGTCGAGCCGCGCGGCGACTTCTGACGGATCGCGATCACGCTCGAGCCGACTGCTCAAGACCTGCATGCGCGCGCTGACGCCGCGATCCGTTCGGCCCGCGACGACGGGGTTTCGCGTGAGGCCGGCGCGCGCGAAAGCGGCGAGCAGCTCGCCTTGCACGGTGCGAACGCCTTGCTGCTGCTGGTAGCCGTGGAAATGTTCGCCGCGGTACCAGCACCAGTACGCGACGATCTGAAAGGGGCTCAACGTGGAACCAGCGTCTGCCACGGCTTCACGCTTTTAAAGGACGGAACGCTCGAACTGCTGAAGGTTGCGCACGATTG
>JAYUXE010000226.1:0-5620 GCA_043753165.1 Archangiaceae bacterium
TTTGGCGTCTACGTGCACTTCCCGTGGTGCCTGTCGAAGTGCCCGTACTGCGACTTCGCGTCGACGCACGCGAAGGTGGTGCCGGAAGAGAGATACACCCGCGCAATCTTGAGCGAGCTCTCGCGCCGCGCGGAACATGCGACGGGCCGCGAAGTCGATTCCATCTTCTTCGGAGGCGGCACGCCGTCTCTGTGGCAGCCCACGCTCGTCGGCGAAGTGATCAACGCGCTGGCCGCCCGCTTCCCCATCGGCCGCCATGCCGAAGTGACGCTCGAGGCGAACCCCGGAGCGTCCGATGCCGGCCGGTTCGCCGACTACCGCGCGGCCGGCATCAACCGACTCTCAATCGGGGTGCAGTCGTTTCAGCTGCGCACCTTGAAGGCGCTGGGCCGCGAGCACGACGGGCCGTTGGCGGTGGCGGCGTTCGAAAAAGCCCGCCAGGCCGGGTTCGACAACGTCAGCCTCGACTTCATCTACGGCGTGCACGGCCAGACGCTGGACGCGGCGATCGCCGACGCGAACGCGGCCGTCGCGCTGAAGCCAGACCACCTCTCGGCCTACGCGTTGACGCTCGAGAAGGAAGCGCTGGCCGAAGAAGTACCGCTGGCAAAGCAGCTCGCGCGCGGCGAGGTGCACCTGCCGCCCGATGAGACGGTGACGCAGATGCAGCGCAGCGTCGAAGACATCTACGCCGCTGCGGGCCTTCAGCGGTACGAGGTCAGCAACTACGCGACCCCAGGCCGGCACTCGCGGCACAACGCGCTGTATTGGACGGGCGGCGAGTACCTGGCCCTCGGCGTCGGAGCGACCGGCCGCCTCGGCCACCTTCGTTATTCCAACCAGCGCAGCGCCGACAAGTACCTCGCCGAGGTCGACGCGAACGGAATTCCCACGTCGCAGGACGAGACGCTGGACGGGGCGACGCTGTTCCGCGAACGCCTGGCGATGGGGCTGCGGCTCACCAACGGAATCGATCTCGAAGCGCTGTGCGCGCAGTACGGCGAAGACTTCGGGCCGCGGCGCGCGCAGGTCGAGCTGATGACGAAGCATGGCCTGCTGCGGCACGTCGATGGCCGGGTGCAGCTGACGCCGAAGGGTTTCGACGTGCACAGCGCCGTCAGTGCCCGCCTCATGTAGCTTGGGAAGGTTCTATGTCGACGTGGCTGTTGTGGATCATCCTCTCGGCAGTCACTGGCAGCCCGATTGGGGCGGCGTTCGGCGTCATCGTGTTCCTGTTGGTGACCGATCGTTTCGCGCTGGGCTTCTTGCCGAACGGGTGGAAGTGGTTTCAGCGCCGCCGCCGCGAAACCAGGCTTCAACGCACGCTGCTCGGAAATCGCCACGACCGCACCGCCCGCCGCGAGCTGGCCGAGCTGATGGTGATGCGGGGCGCGCACGAGAAGGCCGTCGAGACGCTGAAGCCGAACCTCGAAGCCGGCGACGACGACCACGCCACGGTCTTCACCATGGGCGTCGCGTGCCTGGGCGCGGGCCACCAGGCGCAGGGCGAAAAGCTGCTCGCGCACCTCGCCGAATCGGATCCGGACTTTCGGGTCGGTGAAATGGATTTTGCGATTGGCCGCGCGCGCCTCGCCCGAAAAGATTTCAAGGGCGCGCGCGAGGCCCTGGAACGGGCGGTGGCGATTCGCACCGGCACCGTCGAAGGCCGCTTTCTTCTTTCGCAATCCTTGAACGGTCTGGGCGATGCGCCCGCGGCCGCGATGATGCGAGACCAGGCGTGGAACGAGTACGTCGGCGCGCCGTCGTTTCAGCGGCGCAAAGAACGGCTCTGGGCGTGGCGCGCGCGACCGTCTCGCCCAGCGACGTACGGCATCGTGCTCGCGATGGGCCTCATTCTGTTTGGGCGATTTGCCGCTCCCGCCATTTCCAGCTGGGCCGGGCGATACCAGGACGACAACGTCGGCTACGGCGTTCCGCCACCGGCCGCACTGCCCGAAGAAGTCGACGAGTGACGCCGCGCCTGGCGCGCCAGGTACAGCACCACCGCGACGTTCAGCACCAGCATCACGAGCCGCAGCGGCCGGAAGTGCGCGACGAGCTCGTAGATTTCCCACGGAATCAGCACCGAGCTTGCGACCACCACCAGCCAGAACGCCCACGTGCGCCCTCGGTGCAGCAGCCACGCTTCGGTGATTCCCACCGAGCCGTCCAACGCGAGCGCGAGGCTGGTCAGGCTCAACCGGTACGGCGTCGCAAACCTCATCAACGTATCCGCGGTTTCGACAGCGAGCGCAGCCGTCACATGCTCACGCAGCCAGGATGCAAATTCGTACGGCCCGCCCGCGTGCCCGACCCAGATGGCGATGCTCAAGCCCAGGCCCACCAACATCATCAACGCGCCTTTCACCGCCTTGTACGCGATGATCAGCCGCAGCGGGCCTGGCTCACGCACGCTTGCCGTAGAAGCCGTACACCCACGCGCCCGCGGCGACGAACGACGGAATCACCACCAGCGCCGTCAGCAGCCCGAAGACGAGGTCGTTCTTTCCTTCGCCCACGAAGTCGACGCCCGAGACTTTCAGAAACGCCTTCAACGCGGTCACGATCCAGTTCGCGAAGTTCGGGAGCGTCGTGATCCACACCAGCCGATTCAGCCCCGTCTCGCCGTACCGCAACATCGGCATCGAGTACGCGACGCCCACCATCCAGAAGCAGCCCAGCAACGCGTTCAAGTGACTGGCGAGCGCCGCGTGCGCGTCGGCCGGAACCTTTCCCGTCATCGCCGCCGAGACGAAGATTCCGGTGAGCATGCCGAACGCCAGAAGGATGGCGGCGTTTCGCGTCAGATCGCGGGCGGGCTGGCTTTGGGGCACTGCTTTCGTCTCCGATTCGATTAGGACTGCCCGACGATGATGGACCAGATGGTGGAGCAGTTCGACAGCTGGGTCCAAGAACTCGGAAGCCTCGGGTACCTGCTGTTGGGCGCTGCGGCCCTGCTCGAGTACGTCGTCCCGCCGTTTCCCGGCGACACCGTCACCATGCTCGGCGGCGCGTATGCCGCTCGTGGCGAGAAGAGCGTCGTGCTGGTGTTCCTCGCAGTCACCGTGGGCAGCATGGTCGGGCTCGTCGCCATGTACGGCGCCGGGCGCCTCTGCGGATCTCGCATCGAAAAAAATCCCGGCGGCCGAACCTTCGCCATTTCGCACGTGAAGCTGCGTGAGCTGCAGGAACAGATGCGAACACGCGGCACCTGGCTGCTGGTCGCCAACCGCTTCTTCCCCACCTTTCGCGCCATTTTGTTCGTCGCCGCCGGCGCCGCGCGGATGCCGTTTCTCAAGGTGCTGGTGCTCGGCACGCTGTCTGCGATGGCGTGGAACGTCGTGATGCTGGCCATCGGCTACACGGTGGGCGGCAACATCGAGAAGCTCACTGCGCTGCTGGGTCAGTACAACCGGGTCGCTTTGACCGTCATTGCAGTGGCAGTGTTGGCCCTCGTGATTCGGTATTTCCTCAAGAAACGCCGGACGCCGGCATGAGTCGCCTCTGGCTCTGCGTGGCGCTGACCGCGGTGGCGGGGTGCCGGTGTCCGGGTGGCACCGTCACGCCTTCCGAGGCCGGCTTCCGGGTCGACACCCTCGAGATCGATTTTGGCCGCGTGTCCGAAAACGGAGTCGTCGACCGCGACCTTTCCATCGCTTCGACCGGCACCGTCGACATCACGCTCGACCTCGCCACCGACGCGCCCTTCTTCGTTCAAACCTCGGTCACGATTCCGGGAGGCTCGTCACTCACGGTGCCCGTGCGCTTCATCGCCGGCACCACCGCGGTGACGGGCGAAGTGCGCATCTCGGCGAACGGCGCGAAGGCCACCACGAAGCTCAAGGGGGTCGGCGTGAAGCCGAAGGTCTGCGTCGCAAGCTCCCCCTGCAAGAATTCCGAGTACGCGCTTGCCACCGACAGCTGCATCGAGACGGACAAGGCCGAAGGCGCGACGTGCACGCCCACCAGCGTCTGCCTCGAGAACGGCGAATGCCGCGCCGGCGTGTGCCAGGGCGTCGCGCGAAAGTGTGACGACCAGAACGCGTGCACCGAAGACTCGTGCTCGATGGAAGTGGGCTGCATCCACACGATGAAGTCGTGCCCCGCCCCGACGGCGGCGTGCAAGGTCGCGACGTGTGACCCCGTGACGGGTTGCGGCCAGGGCACCGCGCCCGATGGGCAAATCTGCGGCACGCTCGACTGCATCAACGCCCACCTCTGCGTCAGCGGCAATTGCAGCCAGGTCTCGACGCCCGACGGGTTCGTGTGCGGCCCGGCCACGCCATGCCAGGGCGAGAGCAAGTGCCGGAATCAGAAGTGCGTCGCGCCCGATGCGGGAATCATGATGCCGCGCACCATCGTGAAGCTGAACGGCACGGTCGTGAACGAACGCCCGTCGATTCTCGTCCACAATGGCAACCTCTTCTTTCAGCTGTGCGGCCTGCCGGGAATCGACGCCGGGACGCCCGATGGTGGATTCGACGGCGGCGCTGCGACCGACGCAGGCTGCGGCCTCGCCTCGTTCACCGGCACGGGTTTCGAACGGTGGACGGTGCGGTACCCCGATGATTTGCCGCGCCGCCTCGTCTACGCGGGCAGCCGCGGCGTGGTGCTGCTGTTAGACGGCGCGCTCGACGTTCACCTCTTGTCGACCGGAGCCGCCACCCACATCCCCTTGAACGGCCAGGCCGTGCCCCGCGGCGTGGCGCAGGGCCCCGACTTCGAAGTCTGGGCGGTGGTGAATTCCGATGCGGGCACGCGGCTGGTGCGCTTCGCCGACGGTGGGCCCTTCGAACCAGTCGCGCTGGACGCGGGCGCTTCGCTGCTGGCGTTCGACGAGCTCGGCGCCGCGTGGCTCTACGGCCCCGACGCCGGCACGCTGGGTTCGGTCACCGCTCAGGCAGATGCCGGCACCTTCTCGCTGTCGTGGCAAACGGCGCCGGCCGGGCTTTCGTCGCTGAACGTCGCTGAACGCACCGTCATCTCGGGCGGCACCCAGCTGCTCAACCTGCAGGACGGCGGTCGCATCGGCTTTACCTGGCTCTCGGATGCGGGCGCCGCGCTGGAAGTGTTGCCGCGCCCGATGGTCAGCGGGTTTCGAGCGGGCCTCGCCTTCTACCGCGCGTGCGAGTCGCCGGTGATGAGCTGCGCCGACGCCGACAAGGACACCTGGGTCCACGCATTCTCGCTGGCTGACGGCAGGCTGCTGTGGCGCGCCAAAGTCCTTCCGACGCAGGTGCAGGGCCGCATCGAAGAAGTCGCGCTGGCCGGGCTCGACCCGGGCGCCGTCGGGGTCCTCGTGCAGGTGAGCTTCGATGGCGGCTCTCAGGCCTTCCTTCAGGGCTTTGCCGACGGCGACCGCGTTTTGCTGTGCCCGATGCTCGAAGGCACCCAGCTCGCCGGAGCCGCCTTCACCCCCGGCAGCCTCCATGCGCTGGTGCGAAGGGGCACCGGCCCGTGGCAGCTCGAGACGTACGACACCGGCGCACTTCCGTTGCTCACCACGGGCTGGCCCCAGGCCGACGGCATCTCGGGGGCGCGAAGGGCGCGTTAGCGTTGCGCCCTGTCACGATGAGACGAGATGCCACGCTTTTTCGGGGCGCCCACGCGGGTCTGCCCA